>NZ_OBMS01000006.1:0-213770 GCF_900217715.1 Bacteroides sp. AR29 | reverse complement strand
TAATCGAGCTGTTCTTCAAATGGCTCAAGCAGCATCTCAAGATAAAGAAATTTTGGGGCACAACAGAGAACGCTGTTCGCATACAAATCAGTGTGGCTATTATCACATACTGCCTTGTGGCTATTGTCCAACATGATATGAAGTTGAAACGCTCAACCTATGAAGTTTTGCAAATTCTCAGCATATCATTGACTGACAAAACCCACTTGCGTGACCTGTTCGATAAGACTAATTTCAATGATGTCAAAGATCTAAATAATCCCCTTATTCCGGGGCTATTTGATTAATTGTTTAACTCGTCCCATTTTAACGGGACACTAATGTAGAAATATTTATATGCATGAGATGAAAAATTTTAGCGGTTCTATAGTTCTACTGCTCTTTTTGTTGTACTCAGGAGCAGGCCATTGCAAGGATGTGTCGGTAAAGCCAATCACCGGTACATGGATAAATCTGGCATATCAGGATGTACGTAATAAGTATACCAATCCTCGGTATTTTGACAATACAGATCCGGATTTGTGGGAACAAAAGATACGAGAGTTATCAGATATGGGGATGGAATACTTGGTTTTTATGGCAGTAGCCAATGAAGGAAAGGCATATTATCCTTCCAAACTGATGCCGTGGGTATATCCTGCAAATAGGAAAAGTCCGGTGGATGCCATTATGGATGCGGCAGCCCGATTAGGGATGAAAGTTTTTATGAGTACCGGATGGGCTAAAGATCAGGATGACAATTTGCGTGACCCGGTGGTAAAGCAGAGACAGTTGGACATGATGAAAGAATTGGCGTCGATATATGGAACGCATGAGGCGCTTTATGGATGGTATTTGCCGGTTGAGGATTGTCTGTGCCCGATATTTCCGGAGCATGCGGTGCTTGCCGTCAATGCTCTGACCAAGCAGGCGCGTGCATTGACACCGGATAAGAAAATTTTAATATCCCCTTATGGTATTGTGAACTCTGACCTTGATAGCTCGGAATACGAGAAGCAGTTAGCCAAGTTGAAAGTTGATATCATAGCATACCAGGATGAGATTGGATGTGTACGAGAGGATTTTCCTCTGGTCCGTTTAAAGGAAAACTGGAAGAAACTGCGTACTATTCATGATCGGTTGGATATAGCTTTATGGGCAAATTGTGAAACATTCACATGGGAAAATAGACTTAACGACCGTACTTCCGCTTTGATTCCGGCTGCCTATTCACGCTTACTTTCTCAGCAAGCAGCAGCATCGGCAGCGGGAGTGGAGAATATTGTTTCTTTCATGTTTTGTGGCATCATTGAGAATCCGATGTCATCTTTTCAGTTAGGACAACCTATTTGGTCCAATTGTGCTTTTCAGAACTATATGGATTGGAAGCGGGGTACGAGATATTGGAAATTGCTTGAAGCTTCTTTCCTTGATAAATTGGCTAATGGTGCGACACCTGAGATGATAAGGGACGAAAAGACTCCATCGGCATTATTGGATGGCTTGATTGCTGAGGAAAACACCGGAGACATTTGTTGGATAATCTTTAATAAGGGATATCATGAGCTGCAGGTTGATTTGCAAAAGGAAATGGAGCTCCATGACGTTTTACTGCGTATGTTAAATTATAGGCCGGGAGGTATTAGACTGCCCTCGAAAGTCTATTTATATGCTTCACTAGATGGAGACTCGCATCGTTTATTATCTATTAAAGACACTCCTTCCTTCCAGAATGCCAAGCATGATGCCTGGATTGACGGAGTCTTGTTTGAAGGTATAGATGTCAATACCCGCTATCTCAAAGTTGCTTTTGAGGCAGATACGCCGGTGTATATGGATGAATTATTTGTTAATCCAGTAATCAGATAATAGGAAAGCCTCCCGATATTTTAGTGCATATTGGGAGGCCTTCTTTATTATCTCTATTTTTTTATCAGTCGAACAGGCTCTTGAACTTCTTGAATATTTTCTCCTTAATCGAAGTGTTCGGCTTGAAGTTATCCGATTCTTCCATCTCCTCCAATGCTCTCTTCTCATCCTTGCTCAGCGTTTCGGGTACGTATACGCTGACATTTACCAGCAAATCTCCCGTGCCGTATCCGTTCACGTTGGGTAAACCTTTGCCGCGCAGGCGGAGCACTTTTCCCGGTTGCGTACCTGAGTCAATTTTTACTTTCACCTTTCCATCAATCGTGGGAATTTCTACCGCACCACCCAAGGCTGCTGTCGGGAAGCTGAGGAGCAGATTGTAAATCAAGTCATTTTCGTCGCGTATCAGGTTCGGGTCTTGCTCTTCCTCTACAAGAATCAGCAGGTCACCCGGCATACCGTTGTGCTTGCCTGCATTTCCTTTTCCCCCCATAGAGAGTTGCATACCTTCTGCAACACCTTTCGGGATTTTTACGGTTACTACTTCTTCACCGTATACAATACCTTCACCGGCACATTCCTTACACTTGTTTTTGATGATTTTGCCTTCACCGCCACAAGTCGGACAAGTGGTTCTTGTTTGCATGGTGCCGAGTATGGTTTGCTGGTTACGGATTACCGTGCCACTGCCGTTACAAGTCGGGCAGGTTTCGGTGCCGCCGTTGCCTTCGGCTCCCGTACCATGACAGTGGGTACAAGGCACGTATTTCTTCAGCTTGAATTTCTTTTCCACACCGGTAGAGATTTCCTTGAGGTTCAGTTTTACCTTGACGCGCAAGTCCGAACCACGGTAACGGCGTTGTTGTGTGCCGCCACCTCCGCCGAAACCTCCAAAACCGCCAAAACCTCCTCCACTGTGTCCGCCAAAGATGTCACCGAACATGGAGAAGATGTCGTCCATGGACATGCCTCCACTGAAGCCGCCGAACGGACCACCATTACCGGCGGCACCACCCAGTCCGGCATGACCAAACTGATCGTAGCGGGCACGCTTGTCCGGATTGCTTAGTACGTCGTATGCCTCTGCCGCTTCCTTGAATTTCTCTTCGGCTGTTTTGTCGCCCGGATTCTTGTCCGGATGATATTGGATGGCTTTCTTGCGATAGGCTTTCTTTATTTCTTCTACCGTTGCTGTCTTTTCGACTTCCAATACTTCGTAGTAATCTCTTTTTTCCATACAGTTTTATGTTATTCTCCGACTACCACTTTGGCATGACGGATCACTTTGTCGTTTAGGATGTAACCGGTTTGTACACAGTCCAGAATTTTGCCTTTCAGTGCTTCATTGGGTGCCGGAATCACGGCGATGGCTTCGTGATAGTCTGTATCGAGCGGTTGTTCCTTTGTCTCTATTACCTTAACGCCGTTTTGTCCCAATACAGACATGAACTTGTTGTAGATAAGTTCAACGCCTTCTTTTACGGCGGCTACGTCGGTGGCTGTCTCCATGTTTTTGAGGGCGCGTTCAAAGTCATCCACAATGGGTAGGATACTGCTGATACTCTTTTCACCACCGTTCAGGATGAGTTCTGCTTTCTCCTTCATGGTACGTTTGCGGTAATTGTCAAACTCGGCAGACAAGCGCAGGTATTTGTCCTTCTGCTCTTCAATCTGTTCATTGGCCTTTTCCAGTTCCTGGGCGAGCTTTTCTTCTTCTGTCAGGGGAGCTTCGTTTTCTTGTGAAGTTTCTTGTCCGACAGTTTCTTCGTCACATTCGTTAGGAGTAGCTTGAGTTTTCAGCTCCTCTTCCTGGTTGTTTTCTTTTTCTTTCGGATTCATATTGTTATGCTTATTATTCTTGTAAAATGATTTTGCTTTCATTGCTGTTAAGGGTTTAAGTTAATACGATATCAGTACCCCAGCAAAAACTTTGCCAAAATGGATGTTTTTGCCGAAAACGCTGCAAAGGTAATACTTTTATGTCAGATTGACAGCGCTTCTCTGTGTCTATTCATGGAAAAATAACTATCTTTGCACTCGCAATTCGCAGACTAATAGGTATTAAATAGTAAATTGTAAATAAATAAATCGTAAATATAAAGATGATTACAGTCTCTAATGTCTCAGTACAGTTTGGTAAAAGAGTGTTGTTCAATGACGTAAACTTGAAGTTTACAAGTGGTAACTGTTATGGTATCATCGGTGCCAACGGCGCCGGAAAATCTACTTTCTTGAAAACGATTTCCGGAGAGCTGGACCCTACGACGGGCTCCATCATGCTGGCTCCGGGAGAGCGTCTTTCCGTTTTGAGCCAGGACCACTTCAAGTGGGATGCTTTTACGGTGATGGACACGGTGATGATGGGACACACGGTGTTGTGGGATATCATGAAGCAGCGTGAAGTGCTGTATGCCAAAGAGGATTTCACAGACGAGGATGGACTGAAGGTTTCCGAATTGGAAGAGAAATTTGCCGAGTTGGACGGCTGGAATGCCGAAAGCGATGCTGCCGCCTTGTTGAGTGGTTTGGGTATCAAGGAAGACAAGCATTATCTGTTGATGGGTGAGTTGAACAACAAAGAAAAGGTACGTGTCATGCTGGCGCAAGCTCTCTATGGAAATCCTGATAACTTGCTGCTGGACGAGCCTACCAATGACTTGGATATGGAGACCGTGACTTGGCTGGAAGAGTACCTCTCCAACTTTGAGCATACGGTGCTGGTGGTAAGCCACGACCGTCACTTCCTCGACTCCGTTTGTACGCATACGGTGGACATCGACTACGGAAAGATTAACCTCTTTGCCGGTAACTATAGCTTCTGGTACGAGTCCAGCCAGCTGGCGCTCCGTCAGCAGCAGAACCAGAAGGCAAAGGCCGAGGAGAAGAAGAAAGAGCTGGAAGAGTTTATCCGCCGATTCAGTGCCAATGTGGCAAAGAGCAAGCAGACTACCAGCCGCAAGAAGATGTTGGAGAAACTGAATGTAGAAGAAATCAAGCCGTCATCCCGTAAGTATCCGGGCATCATTTTTACGCCCGAACGCGAACCGGGTAATCAGATTCTGGAAGTTTCCGGTTTGACGAAAACGCTGGAAGATGGTACGGTGCTGTTCCGCGACGTCAACTTCAACGTAGAGAAGGGAGACAAGATTGTATTCCTTTCGCACGACCCGCGTGCCATGACCGCCCTGTTCGAGATTATCAACGAGAATATGAAACCGGATGCAGGTACTTTCAACTGGGGTGTGACTATCACCACCGCTTACCTGCCGCTGGACAATACTGCATTCTTTAATACAGACCTGAATCTGGTGGACTGGTTGAGCCAGTTCGGTGAAGGCAATGAAGTCTATATGAAGAGCTTCCTGGGACGTATGCTGTTCTCCGGCGAGGAGGTGCTGAAGAAAGCAAGCGTATTGTCGGGAGGTGAGAAGATGCGTTGCATGATTGCACGTATGCAGCTGCGCAATGCCAATTGCTTGATTCTGGATACACCTACCAATCACCTCGACTTGGAGTCTATCCAGGCATTCAACAATAATCTAAAGACCTATAAAGGCAATATCCTTTTCTCATCCCACGACCACGAGTTCATTCAGACGGTTGCCAACCGTATCATCGAATTGACTCCGAACGGTATTATCGACAAGATGATGGAGTATGACGAATACATCACTTCAGACCACATCAAGGAGTTGCGTGCACGTATGTACGCAACAAAGTGATAACGGAAGCTAAGGACTAAATAAGCATATTTTAAATCGTTCCATCATGAGGAAAAAATCGTTCCACCATGGTGGAACGATTCTTCTTTCATATCTTTTTGGTTTAATAAAGGCTTGTGCGATATTGAAAAAAAGAAGAAGGTGTGTTAGAATGATTTTTAGCTATCATTCTGACACGCCTTCTTTTGCTATTAAAAGAGTCTCTTTGTTCTTATTAAGGCGGGGAATAGTCTGAGTTATTGTTTCTCCTTATATATAATTTTGCCTTGGCTTTCGCCGAAAAGGTTGTCGCCTAGCGTGGTAATCTTATTCCCCGTGGCAAGCACATAGCGCAGGTTGTCGCATCCCATAAATGCTCCGTACTCAATGGCGGTTACACTGGCAGGAAGCACCAGCGTGCCGCACAAACGGCCGCAGCCACTGAATGCACGCTGTCCAATGCTTCTAAGCTCTTGCGGGAGCCGTACGTCCAGCAGATACTTCTTTTGGGTGAAAGTATAGTCGGGAATTGCAGTGGCATTACTGTTGGTCATGTCGATGGAAACCAGATTGGGCATATAGTCGCGTATCAATGTGAAGTCGGCTTCGTCCATTTTTCCTTCAACGGTCAGAAAGTTAACGTCTTTGGGCTGAAATCCGGCTCTTAACAGTTCGCTGGCAAGGCTGCCCATTTTACCAATCTGCACATTTACTGTCAGTGGTTCTCCTTCAATGAATGCAAAGGTTTCCCATTTCTTTTTGGTACGATAGGAGTCACTGCATCCCAATGGAACAAATATGGCTGTAACGCTATCGGCCAATGCTTCGGACAACAGATTGGGAGCCGTTTTCTTCCGTATCTGGCATATCTTGAGATTTTTGCATCCCTTAAAGGCAGCATCTTCGATGTTCTTGGTCTTGTCGGAAAGGATAATCCTGGTCAGCGTCTCCTTACCTACAAATGTACTGTCGTCCATTTGCTTGCAGAAGGCATATGCCGGAATGCAATTGGCAGGATATACATAAAAACGGTTTGGATAAGTCCCGTTCTTGCCTGCATACATGCTGATGGAGGCATTGGAAATGTCCAGCAGTTGCAGGTTTTTGAATTCATCCCGTAGATGCCTGAAATCTACGGCATTCAGCTTGCCCTGCAGGGTCAGTTGGGTGATTTCATTGGCTTCCGCTTCTGTCATCAGTTCCACCAGGGTACCAGGTTTGGCCACGTAGTATCTTTTGGATTTTTGTGCCGAGGCATTCAGCATTAACGCCAGTCCGGCAACGGCTAAAAGTATTTTTCTTAGTTTCATGTTTGTCGATTCCAGATTGATTTTTCAAATATAAGAAGAAACCGGCAGGAATACATGAAGTTTTTTCTTTTTATTATTATTTTTGTCGGATATTAATCAAAATGAGATACAAATGGAGACGGAAGAAACGGTGAAGGAAGAGTGTGTTGCTATGAGTAAAACAAAACGTATTTGGCTGGCATTCGTTGATATAGTACTGTTTACTGTACTTTTTATGATTTTTCTGTTTTTGTTTGCCATACCTTTTGCGATTGCTTTCCCTGAGTTGAAGACACAAGCTGGTGGGATGAGCGTCTATTCAATGATGTTGAATGAAGTCTTGATGTTGGCCAGTGGGCTTATTGCCGCTTGTATGGTGCTGGGTTTCAGGAAACTTCCTTTTTCGGGCTTGGGCTTGTCTTTGAAGGGATGGGGTAGAAGCCTGCTGAACGGAGCTTTGTTTGTCGTGTTCTTGTATGCAGTTGGTTTTGGCTTGTCTTTATTGTTGGGGGCTGTGGAAGTGGCAGGGGGCTTGTTTTCTCCCATTTCGTTGTTGTCGAGTCTTTTGCTTTATTTTTTAGTGGCAGTTACGGAAGAAGTTATTGGACGCGGTTTCATTTTAGGGCGTATGCTGGATGGAGGCGTCAATAAGTTTGTGGCATTGTTTATCTCTGCGGTGTTATTTTCGTTGATGCATCTTTTCAATCCCAGCTTTGCCTTCGTCCCGTTTTTGAATATCATGCTGGCGGGTTGTTTCTTGGGAGCTTCCTATATATACACGCGCAACCTCTGTTTCCCCATTGCCTTGCATTGGTTCTGGAACTGGATTCAAGGTTCTGTTTTGGGATATAAAGTCAGTGGAAATGAATTTAGCAATGAGAATCTGCTGATTCTTCACTTTCCGGAAGAAAATCTGATAAATGGAGGAACTTTCGGGTTCGAAGGTTCCATTCTGTGTTCACTACTTTTAGTGCTTGGTACAGTAATTATCTTAAGACACTATTATAAGGGATTAGGGATTAATGATTAGGGATTAATGATTAATGATTAATACGGAAACCATTAACCACTAATCATTAATCCCTAATCATTAATCCCTAATTCTGTTCCACTCCTTTCATTGTCAGCTGTATGCGTTTCCGGTCCATATCTATGCTGAGTACCTTTACGCGTATATGTTGATGAATGGACACTACTTCATTAGGGTCTGATATGAATCTGTCGGCGAGTTGGGAGAGGTGTACCAGTCCGTTTTCCTTGATGCCTATATCGACAAATGCGCCGAAGTTGGTGATGTTTCCTACGATGCCGGGCAATTCCATGCCTTCGCGCAGGTCGTTGATAGTGCGCACGTTCTTATCAAATTCAAATATTTTTATCGGTCCGCGTGGGTCACGTCCGGGCTTGTCCAGCTCTTGCAGGATGTCTTTCAGTGTCGGCATGCCCACGGTGGGGGAGAGGTAGCGTTCCGGATTAATCTTCAGACGCAGCTCCCGGCTGGCTATCAGCTCGGCTACGCTGCAACCCAAGTCCCTTGCCATTTGTTCTACGATGCAATAGCTTTCCGGGTGCACGGCAGTGTTGTCCAGCGGATTCTTTGCCTGCGGAATGCGTAGGAAGCCGGCACATTGCTCAAACGCCTTGGCACCCATGCGCGGCACTTTCATCAGTTCCTTGCGCGAGGTGAAGGCACCGTTTTCGGCGCGATAGTTCACAATGTTCTGTGCCAGTTGCGGACCCAATCCCGAGATGTAGGTCAGCAGATGGCTGCTTGCGGTGTTCAGGTTGACACCTACTAAGTTTACACAGTTTTCTACGGTCTGGTCCAGTGATTTTTTCAGCTTGGTTTGGTCCACATCATGCTGGTATTGCCCCACACCAATAGATTTCGGGTCAATCTTTACCAACTCTGCCAGCGGGTCCATCAGTCGTCTGCCTATGGACACAGCACCGCGTACGGTGACGTCGTAGTCGGGAAACTCGTCCCGTGCAATTTTAGAGGCCGAATAGATGGAAGCTCCCTGCTCGCTGACGATGAATATCTGTATGTCACGGTTGAAGCGCTGATGTTTCAAGAACTCCTCCGTCTCGCGGCTGGCAGTTCCATTACCTATGGCTACGGCATCTATCTTATAAGACTCTATCATCATTTGCAGCTTGGCAAATGCCTCTTTTTGCTTGCTGACCGGAGGGTGGGGGTAGATGTTCTCATTGTGGAGCAGATTTCCTTGTGCATCGAGGCACACAACTTTACAACCCGTACGAAATCCGGGGTCTATACCCATCACACGCTTTTGCCCCAGTGGTGAAGCCAGCAACAACTGACGGAGATTTTCGGCAAATACCTTGATGGCTTCCTCGTCGGCACGCTCTTTGCTTTGCGTGGCAAATTCCGTCTCTATGGATGGCTTCAATAGGCGTTTGTAGGAATCCTGCACGGCTTCTGCCACTTGCTGTCCGCAGGCGTTGTTGCTTCGCACGAATTGGCGTTCCAGCCGTTCCACGCACTCCTCATCGTCCGGGCTGATGCTGACTTTCAGCAGGCCTTCCGCTTCGGCACGCCGGATGGCGAGCAGGCGGTGGGAGCTGCATCGCTTCAACGATTCGGAGCAGTCGAAGTAGTCACGGTATTTGGTCGCTTCCTCTTCTTTGCCTTTCACCACCTTGGCGGTCAGTGTGCCTTGGCGGGCAAATGCGTTGCGCACGCTGTTTCGGGCACGTTCGTCTTCGCTAACATGCTCGGCTATGATGTCACGGGCACCTTTCAGTGCATCTTCCACGTTCTTCACGTCTCCTTTCACGTAACTGGCGGCGCGTTCCTCCGGATGGGGCTCACGTTGCAGCATCAGCAGGGTGGCGAGGGGTTCCAGTCCTTTTTGGCGGGCTGCTTCGGCACGTGTTTTCCGTTTGGGTTTGTAGGGGAGGTAGATGTCCTCCAGTAGGGTATTGTCCCAAGTCTCCTCGATACGTTTCTGAAGTTCGGTGGTCAGTTTACCTTGTTCCTGTATGGTGTTCAGGATGGTTTCTTTACGTTTGGCGATTTCGTTCAGCTTTTCGTAGTGGGTCTTTATGGATTCAATCTGCACTTCGTCCAGTCCTCCCGTCACTTCCTTTCGGTAGCGGCTGATGAAGGGGATGGTGGCACCATCGTTCAGCAATCCGAGGGTCTGTACTATTTGTTTCTCTGATATGCCGAGGGCGGCAGATATCATGCGGTGGAAATGTTGTATCATCGGTTCTCTCTTTTTATAATGGATGCCAAAAGTACGAAAAACAATCGTCGTACGAAAATAAACCCCATATTCTTGGAAAAATCATTTATTATTGCGAAGTTTGTCAACTATAACGAACTAATAAACAATAAATATGGAAGAAGCTAAAGGTCAATCGATTTTAGATAAAATGCTCACTACATTTATCAATACGTTAGTGAAAGCAGCCGAAAATGAGGCTCAAACACATTTCGGCAAAAACCTTGAGGAGGTATTGAAGCATTTCATGGCAAAAGTGAATAGCGATTTTGAAAAACAATGCCTGCTTTGGTATTTTACAAAAAAAGGTCAAACTATGACCGTGTCGTCAGAAGTCTTTGAGCGGATTGCGAAAGCGGCTGTTGCCTCGCGTGCGGCAAGCGAGAAGCTGTTTCATGGCCCACAGAAGGTAATCATTAAAGGAAAGGTCTATTATTCCCAAACCATTTCTTTCTATGAGAATGATGAATTTGATTATGCCTTGGGCTGTGCGACAATCTTCTTTGATGAGGAGGGCGTTCCCGTAGGCCTGAAGGATATTTATGACTTTAACGAAGCAAAACATCGTGATACCAATGCCGAGAGTGACACCACATTTATGGCTAAATTTGAAAAAGCAAATTTAGCAAAGTCCTACGCCATACTTTATGGCATTAATGACTACAAACTTAATGACTGATGTGTCTCGTGCCATATTGTCATGTATCATAGCATTATTCTGCTGTCTGTTACCGGTGTTCTCTATCACAGGAGAACATCCGGTACTGATTATCAGCTCCTATAATCCGGATGCCGGCCGTACTTCCGGCAACATCTCAGACTTTATGGAGGAGTTCCAACGCCTGGGCGGGACAAACACCATCGCATTGGAAAACATGAACTGCAAAAGCTTCTCCGAATCTCCCCTTTGGGAACGGAGGATGGTGGAGCTATTGTCCAAATACCAGGGCGATAACAGTCCGGCGCTGACCGTCCTTATTGGGCAGGAGGCTTGGGCTGCCTATCTTTCTCTGCCCGACTCTATACGCGGCAATACTCCGGTCGTAAGTGCATTGTCCAGCCGTAACGCCATATTGTTGCCGGGCGATACGGTCGACTTAAAGACCTGGATGCCCGAATCCGTCGACTTCTTCACGGATTTCCCCAGTTCGCCTATCAAGGCTGGCTTCGTTTATGAGTATGATGTGGAGGCCAACATCAATATGATAAAGCAGATGTATCCCGGCACCAAGAATATCGCTTTTGTCTCAGACAACAGTTATGGCGGCGTTGCCATGCAAGCCTATGTAGTGAAGGAGATGCAGAAGTTTCCGGAACTCAACCTGATTCTGCTGGACGGACGCGTCCATACCATATATACCATTTGTGACAGATTGCATGAGTTACCGGAAAATACAGCTATATTGATGGGGACATGGCGTGTGGACATGAACGATGGTTACTTCATGCGGAATGCAACCTACGCCATGATGGAAGCAGCTCCCACTTTGCCCACTTTCTCGCTCAGTTCCGTAGGCTTGGGATATTGGGCTGTGGCAGGTGTCGTTCCTGCCTACCGTGCTTTGGGCAAGGAGATGGCAAGACAGTCCTACCGCCTGCTGACCACCCCTCAGGATAGTGAGACCCATATGGAAATCATTCCGAATGAGACCATACTGGACGGTAAACTTGTGAAGGAAAAGAAACTGAATATCACCGGCCTTCCGCAGCCGGTAAAGATGCAGAACGTAACCCCTTCTTTCTACGAACAGTACAAGTATCATATCTGGTCTGTCGGTGCTGTTCTGTTGGTGCTGTTGGGCGGTTTGTTCGTTTCCCTTTACTTTTATTATCATACAAAGAAGTTGAAGGATGAACTGGAGGTATCCGAGGGTGCCTTGCGCGAAGCAAAAGACCGTGCCGAAGAATCCAGCCGTCTGAAGAGTGCTTTCCTTGCCAATATGAGCCACGAAATCCGTACGCCATTGAATGCGATTGTGGGCTTCTCGGACGTGCTGTCTGCCGGAGGAGCCTCGGAAGAAGAACAGCGTGGCTATTTCGAGATTATTAGGACCAACTCTGATTTGCTGCTTCGGTTGATTAATGACATATTGGATGTGTCCCGTTTGGAGGCCGACCGCGTCATCCTTTCTTTGGAGAGCTGCAATGTAGTGCAGATATGCCAGCAGGTAGTAGCTTCCGTGGCCCAGGCACGCAGGTCGACCAATCAATTCTTATTTGAGTGTGAACGTGAGGTAGTGGAGATGCGGACGGATGTGCAGCGTTTACAGCAGGTTGTGATAAATCTGCTTTCCAATGCGGACAAGTTTACAAAAGAAGGTACGATAACCTTGAAGCTGGAGCTGGATACGGCGAGGAATGTTGCAGTATTCTCGGTGACTGACACCGGTTGCGGCATTCCATTGGACAAACAGAAACGGGTGTTCGAACGTTTCGAGAAGCTGAACGAATATGTGCAGGGAACCGGCTTGGGCTTGTCTATCTGTAAGCTGACCGTTGAGAAGTGGGGCGGCGAGATTTGGATAGATCCTGCCTATACGGATGGAGCACGGTTTATGTTTACCCATCCTATGAACTTATAAGAACCGACAAGAAATAAGGAAATATGAAAAGATTTAGTTGTTTTTTTATCTGGATTTTTGTCCTGACAAGCATACTGCTTGCGCAGGAAAGAGAGGTGAAACTGAAAGTCGTACAGACCAGTGATATACACGGAAACTACTATCCCTACGACTTTATACGCCGCCGGGAGGCAACCGGCAGTCTGGCACGTGTGCATGCTTTGGTGCAAAAAGAACGTGAGGCTTATGGCAAAAATCTGATTCTCTTGGACAATGGTGACATTCTGCAGGGACAGCCCACAGCCTATTATTATAATTACATAGATACCGTTGCCCCTCATCTGGCAGCGGAGATGATGAATTTCATGGGGTATAATGCCGGCAATATGGGTAACCATGACGTAGAGACCGGCCGTACCGTTTTCGACCGTTGGGCAGGTGACTGCCGTTTTCCGATATTGGGTGCCAATATTGTGGATACTGCTACCGGAGAAACCCATTTCAAACCCTATGAGGTGCTGGAACGTGACGGAGTGAAAATTGTGGTTCTCGGTATGATAACTCCTGCCATCCCCGTGTGGCTTTCAGAGAATCTGTGGAAAGGGCTGCGTTTCGACGATATGGAGGAGACTGCCCGCAAATGGATGAAGATTATCCGTGAGCAGGAAAAGCCTGATTTGGTTATCGGTATGTTCCATGCCGGCCAGGATGCCCAGCTGATGGGAGGCAAGTATCGCGAAAACGCTTCGGTGGAAGTGGCGTGCAACGTGCCGGGATTCGATATTGTCCTGATGGGGCACGACCATGCGCGCGAATGCAAGAGGGTGTGCAACATAGCCGGTGACTCGGTACTGGTGATGGACCCTGCCAGCAACGGTGTCGTTGTGAGTAATGTGGATATAACCTTGAAACTGCGTGATGGTAAAGTTATAGACAAGAAGATAGACGGCATACTGTCCGATACGCAAGACTACGGCGTCAGCGAAGAGTTCATGCAACGCTTTGCCCCCGAAAATGAAGCTGTGCAGAATTTTGTTTCCAAGAAAATTGGTTCTTTTACCGAGACTATCTCCACACGTCCTGCTTATTTCGGTTCTTCCGCTTTTATAGACCTTATCCACGAATTGCAGTTGGCAATCAGCGGAGCGGATATTTCTTTTGCGGCTCCTTTGTCCTATGATACGGAAATCCGTAAAGGAGACATTTTTGTGAACGATATGTTCAATCTGTATAAGTACGAAAATATGCTTTACACCATGCGTCTGACGGGGAAGGAGATACGCGATGCCTTGGAGATGTCGTATGATTTGTGGACCAATCGGATGAAGTCTCCGGACGACCATATCCTTCTCTTCCGTGAGAAGCGCCGCGAAGGTGCTACGGATAGGGCCTCATTCAAGAATTTCAGTTTCAACTTCGATTCTGCGGCGGGTATTATCTACACGGTGGATGTGACCAAGCCGGATGGGGAGAAGGTAACCATTCTCAGCATGGCAGACGGTACCCCGTTCGATATGGATAAAATGTATAAGGTAGCGGTGAATTCTTATCGCGGAAACGGTGGCGGCGAATTGCTGACAAAGGGTTCCGGCATCTCGCAGGATGAATTGAAGGAGCGCATCATCCACTCTACGGATAAGGACTTACGCTATTATCTGATGCAGTACATCGAGCGAAAGAAGGTGATTGAACCGCGTGCGCTGAATCAGTGGAAGTTTATTCCCGAAGAATGGGTGGCTCCGGCTTCCATGCGTGATTATGAGTTCTTGTTTGGCAAAGTTAAAGAATAATTCACTATCTTTGCGGCTCAGAATCTATAATGTAAGTTTTTGGACGTGAAGCAGAAGAAAAAAATTATAGGCGCATTGAGCTTGCTGGTACTGTTTATCATGTACCAGGCAAGCATCACCGCGTTCACTCACGTCCATTATGTGAATGGGGTGATGATAACGCACTCGCACCCTTTTCATGGCACACACTCTCACTCCCAGACTTCCCTTCTGGTCATCGGGCATTTGTCGGCATTCTACTCTTCCGGAGTGGATGTGTATGAGGTTCAGCACCCGATGCGTCCTTTGCTGGCCATGCTCAGAGCCAAACCGGCAACACCTACTGTTAAGGGGGAAGTGATACGTACCCTTTCCCTTCGCGCTCCTCCCGCTCTTTTTTCATAGTCATTAGGTTTAAAAACGCCTGGATTTTTTGTATGTAGATACCAGGCATTTTAGTCTCGAAGTCCGGCATTTCAGTGAACGAAGTGCGGCATCTCGGATGATTATCTTTTTTCAGACTTGAATTATTTTTTTTATTTAGAGCGCTAATTTGATGAAACAATACATTTTGGCGTTGGTACTTGCAGTGGTAAGTGCCAGCGTAGCTTTTGCCGTAAATTCTATAAAAGAAGGCAATATGATTTCCGGCCATGTGATAGTGAAAGGTACGGAGGAAAATATACCGTATGCCACGGTTTTGATTATCGGCAGTGGTCAGGGAACGGTTTCCAATGAAGAAGGACAATTTGAGTTCCGCAAGCTTCCGGCGGGAAAATACAAGCTCCGTGTGTCGGCAGTGGGCTACAAGACCCAAGAGAAGGAAGTGACGGTGAGCAAGGACTTTACTGCCGTCATACATTTCCCGATGGAAGAGGAGAGTTTCATGACCGATGAAGTGGTGGTATCCGCCAACCGCAACGAGGTAAGCCGCAAGGCAGCTCCGGTAGTTGTAAATGTGATGAGTACCAAATTGTTCGAGATGGTCAACTCCACCGACCTTGCCAAGACACTGAACTACCAGTCGGGCTTGCGTGTGGAGAATAACTGCCAGAACTGTGGTTTCCCCCAGGTGCGCATCAATGGCTTGGAAGGTCCGTATTCGCAGATATTGATAAACAGCCGTCCCATCATCAGTGCATTGAGCGGTGTGTACGGATTGGAGCAAATCCCCGTGAACATGATTGAACGGGTAGAAGTGGTGCGTGGCGGAGGCTCTGCCCTGTTTGGCGCCAATGCTGTGGGAGGAACTATCAATATTATAACCAAAGACCCCATCAACAATTCCTTCCAGGTATCGAGCATGTTCTCCAATATGGACGGCAAGTCCTGGGAGCAATATATGGGTGGCAATGTGTCTCTGGTAGCCAAAGACAATTCTTACGGCATCGCCTTTTATGAGAGTTACCGCAACCGTAACCCCTACGACCGCGATGGCGATGGCTTTTCCGAGCTGGGCAAGCTGAACATGAATACCTTCGGTTTCCGCGCCTATTACCGTCCTACGCATTTCAGCCGCATCAATCTGGAATACCATACCACTAACGAACTTCGTCGCGGAGGCAACAAATTCGATTTGCAGCCGCACGAGACGGACATCACCGAGCAGACCAAGCATATCATCAATAGCGGAGGCGTGAGCTATGATTTGTTCTGGAAAGAGTACAAGCATAAGATTTCGGCTTACACCTCCATCCAGCACACCGACCGCAACAGCTACTATGGTGCCCAAAAGAACATGAATGCCTACGGCAAGACGAAAGACCTGACCTGGGTTGCCGGCGGCATGTACGTGGGCAATATGGACAACTGCTTCTTTGCCCCCGCCACCTTCACCGGCGGACTGGAATATCAGAACAACTCCCTGCACGACATCATGACCGGCTATCATCGTGACATGGAGCAGGATGTCCGCATTGCCAGCGCCTTCGTGCAGAATGAGTGGAAGATGAACGTACTGACCATGCTGGTCGGCGCCCGCCTGGACAAACACAACCTGATAGACAAGCTTATTTTCAGCCCCCGCGTCAACCTGCTCTACAAGCCGGCAGATGATTTTCAGGCACGCTTGACTTACTCTACCGGTTTCCGCGCTCCGCAGGCATACGATGAGGACTTGCACGTGACGGCAGTAGGCGGCAAGGGAGTCCAAATCAAACTCGCCGATAACCTGAGTGAAGAACGCTCCAACAGTTACAGCGGTTCGGTGGACTGGACTGCCCATCTGGGACACTGGCAGGCAAACATCCTGGTGGAGGGTTTCTATACAGACCTGCGCCACGTCTTTGTGCTCGAAGATATCGGCAAGAACGAAGTAGGGGATGTCATCAAGGAGCGCCGCAACGGAAACGGTGCACGCGTATATGGTGCCAATCTGGATGTAAAGATTGCCCATGGCAAGGAGGCGCAGTTCCAGCTCGGATTTACGGCACAGCGCAGCCGCTATACCCATGAGGAAGCCTGGACGAAGGTGGACGGAGAAGACCTTACCACCAAGCGCATGCCCCGTACACCTGATTATTACGGGTACTTCACTTTCTCCTCCGCACCGGTAAAGAATTTTGATTTCTCTCTTTCCGGTACCTATACGGGAAAGATGATTGTTCCGCACTACGCACCGGAAGATGCTCCCGAGGGTGCCTTCTGTAATATCACTTCAGACCGCATGGAGCATACTCCCCAATTCCTGGACCTGAATGTGAAGCTGAACTACACCTTTGTGCTTCACGACCATATCAAACTCCAGTTGAACACGGGTGTACAGAACATCTTCAACAGTTTCCAGAAAGACCTGGATAAAGGGGAATTCCGCGATGCGGGTTATTTCTACGGACCGACGCAGCCGAGAACCTTTTTTATCGGTTTCAAGATAATGAACTAAAAGTTTCCATTTAAGAATTTTTAGAGCTAAATTCCGCAAAATAGTCCTACATTTGTCGCCAAAGCACAAAAACCATGGATACTAAGAGAATACGGAATGTAGACATTTCCCAGATACATCATTTGCCGATGATTGATTTCATCGGCAATGATTTTGCTATTTTTAATGACATCAAGGATATGCCTTTGAGCTCTTATCCCACCCGTTTGAATGCTGCTTGCCTGACTGTCTGTTTGAAAGGGTGGTGCAAACTGGAACTCAACCTGCAGCAATGTGAAATGCGGGAAGGTATGTTGGGCATTATTCTTCCCGACCAGATTGTTCTGCAACGGGAACGCTCCGAAGATTTTTCCGGACTTTTCATTGCTGTTTCAAGGGATTTTATGGATATGGTGATACCTACCATGCAACAGCTTTTCCCTATGTTTTTCATGATTAAGGAGCGGCCCCTCGTTCACATCACTCCGGAGGAATCCCAATCGTTTCAGGAGTATCACTCTTTTCTTTGGAGCAAGGTGAAGCTGAAAGACAATCCTTTCCGTAAGGAAATCACTCAGGGGTTGCTGTTGGCCCTTTTTTATGAGATATATAATATCTATCAAGGACATGTCATCCAGGAACGCATTCCCAAAAGCAGGAAGGAAGACTTGTTCGAGCGCTTTATCCGTGCTATTTCCGAGTCCTATAAGGAAGAGCGCAGTGTGTCCTACTATGCTGATAAGATGTTCCTCACTGCCAAGCACCTTTCCACCGTAGTGAAGGAAATCAGCGGAAAGACGGCGGGCGAATGGATTGACAGTCTCGTCGTTTTGGAAGCCAAAGCCTTGTTGAAGTCTTCCGAGCTGAGCATTCAGGAAATTGCAGACGAGCTGCACTTTGCCAACCAGTCGTTCTTTGGCAAGTATTTCAAGCATCACACCGGTATGTCACCTAAAGAATATCGCCGGCAATAGGTTCAATGTGACGGAATAATGTTTATTTTTGCGGTAAAGATTTACCCCCAAAATAAACTATCATGGAAAAAAGAGAAATTGACCTTACTGTTTCCTGCTATGGAAAGGTGAAAGGAGTGAAGTATGACGTTGTCATCCTACCTTGGGGAGCTACGGAGCCCCATAATCTGCATCTGCCTTATCTCACTGATTGTATTCTGCCGCATGATATTGCCGTAGATGCGGCTGCACTGGCTTTGCAGAATTCCGGTGTACGCTGTATGGTGATGCCTCCCGTACCTTTCGGTGCACACAATCCGGGGCAGCGCGAACTTCCGTTCTGCATCCATACCCGCTATTCCACCCAGCAGGCCATTCTGGAAGACATAGTTGCCTCCCTCTATGCACAAGGCATGCGTAAGCTGATTATTCTCAGCGGTCATGGCGGCAACAACTTCAAGGGAATGATTCGTGACCTGGCGTTTGTGTATCCCGATTTTCTGATTATCGCTGCCGACTGGTTCAGCATCGTCCCTCCCAAAGACTACTTTGAGGCTGTTGTCGACGACCATGCCGGCGAGTCTGAGACTTCCGTTATGATGCATTACCATCCCGAGCTGGTGAATTTGGCTGAGGCCGGTGACGGGGAATCCAAACCGTTTGCCATTCCTTCCTTGAATGAAAAGGTTGGCTGGGCTCCTCGCCATTGGGATAAGGCTACAGTCGACAGCGGGGTAGGGAACCCCAAAAAAGCTTCTGCCGAGAAAGGAGAACGTTATATGAAACCGGTGGTGGAGAAGTTGTCGAAGCTCTTTACGGAAGTCGGTCAAGGAAGTCTGTATTGATGTACTTGGCTTCCGGCTATATATAAAAATAGGCAATAACCATTGTGGATATTGCCTATTTTTTTAGTGCACCCTAAAAACTAATCTCTTTACTCTTATAAAAACTAATCTTTCTCTATTTCGAGTACAAAATTAGAAGGTTTTTGCGGGTTATGAATTGACATAAGTCAAAAATCTCATTCGGATATTATTTTTTCAAACGTGCCCAAAAGCCCTTCTTTTTCTGCCGGACCGGTTCACTGTTTTCGCGAAACAGTTCTTCGTAGGTCAGCCCGTCATGCACCATGCGGTAGATGCTTCCCCAGTCGGGCAGTCCGCCCAGGTTGCGGTCATCGATAAAGAGATCGGCTTTTACTTTGCGTGAAAAACCGGTGTGTGCGATGTCTTCTTCCGGATAGTCCCGGTTGACGGCATAGAATTCCACACCCCGTTTCCTACACCATTCCACAGCTTCCTCCAGGAGCTTCCCTTCACGTACCGACCATAAAATCAGCCGGTGACGCTCGTTTATCAGCATCTTCAGCGTAGCGGTGGCAAAGGGAATTTCTTCTCCTATCTGGGGATAGCGGTGTTCTACAATGGTACCGTCAAAATCAATGGCTATGGTCATAGGCAGATAAATTGCTTAAAGGGGATTATAGGTTATGCCGTTCGCTTTATTTTCCGGTTGTACCGCCTGAATGCTTGTTGATAGGGGTATTGCTGTATTCTTCGGTATAGCCCGTGTAGCAATTCAGTTGGACAACAACCTGTTTTTTCGCACCGTTTACGAATACGGGGAATGTATATGTCTTCGTCTGGGTTTTGCTGCGGCTGCCGAAAACCAGTTGGTTGTTTCCGCTGATGGCGGTCTTCAATTCTTTTTCTACGGTGTAATAGCCATTCTTGCTGCCTTCGGCGTTGGTGATACACTTTTCGATGACAGAAGCCAGTCCTTTAGAGGCTCCCACGGCTTGCAATGCAGCTTCCGGGGTAGTGGTGTAGTCCCAGCCGCACTTGGTGATTACCTTCAGAGTGGCGGTCAGTGCCGAGTAATCTCTGTTTTCAATCTTGATTACACCGTTTTCTCCGTTCACGGTGTTATATCCGCCTTGCTGTATTTTGCTTACAGTTTTGCTTGGCAGGATATTGGTCAGATACTTGCCTTGTATTTTTTCGCCTTCGGGAATTGTAATGACGTAGTTGCCGTCTTTGTAGGTTACGTCTCCAAAGTGTACGGCAGCTCTTGTGACAACAGCATCTTTCAACGCTTCCATGGAGGCAGGGTCAAAGTAAGAGCCGGTGCTTGCACTACCTGTTACCGCTGTCTTTATTTCAATAGGAGCTTTGGCCACCGCATCTTCCGGTGTCACTTTGATGGCTACTGCCGTCACGGGCACCGCTTCTTCTTTCGGAGTTTCTGCCACCTCTTCGCTTGTGCTGGCTTTCGGCTCTTCGTAAGTTACGGCGGCAATAGTCGTGCCTTCTTCAGCAGCTTGTGCCGGTACGGATACGGTTGTGGTAGTGGCTGCTTCTTCCGCAGAGGTTTCGTTCTGGGCAGCTTCCACGTTGGTTTCCTTGTCAGCTTCTACTGTCACTTCTTCTACATTTTCAAAGCTGATGGCTTTCGCCATTTTCACATTCAGAGTGGTTTGTGTACGATTGGCGGTGCTTGCGGCAATGGTCACTTTGCTTTCCATGCTTTCCATGTCGGTAGCTGTGAATTTCAGGTTATATTCACCGGTTTCTTTCACGGTCAGCATGTACACGCCTTGTGCATCGGTAGTAGCTGTCAGGTTGTTTCCGGCATCTACCTGGGCACCGGTCAATGCACCGCCGGTAGCTGTCACTGTGCCCACAATGTAATATTCCTTTTCCGTTTCCAGCGGATCTACTACTTCTTCATTCTCTTTGTCATCGTCACCACAGGCGATGAGTGCTACAGTACTAAAGGCCATGGCAAACATCAGCAGACCTCCAAAAAACAAATTTTTCTTTTTCATAACTTTGTCAATTAATAAAATTCAAGTGTTTAATTAATATTTATTTTGATAACTCCCGTTGTATTTCTTTTGATAGTTCCCGTTGTATTTCTTTTATAAGGAAGTAGCGTATATAGTCCGGCTGGTAGAAGTTGCTGCTCCGGTTCTCGTCAGGGCGTGTGCTGTAACTTCTTCCCAGTCGTTTTTCTATGTATTCTCCATCTGCCACCATGCCGTATGTCCATGTAAAGTAGTCGGCAGGCTTTACCCTGAAGAATCCTTTCCGGCTCCATTTCTTTCCCGGCAGGGGGATGGCAAAATGAAATCCTCCGTTTATCTCTCCGTCCGTACAGAGGGCATACAAGCCGATGGCATACTCTCCGAAGTGCCGCGTACAGTCTCCTCTCACTCCATAATCACCGTAAATATACCTCCCTGCTTTCAGGTCGAACTGCAAGTTGAGGTGCGGTTCGTAGTACGAAGCGTTCAGCGAGGCATTGATACGTTGTTTTCTGCCCATATACCATCCGTCTTCCCGGGTGACGGCGGAGAAACCGGTGGAGCCTGCCGTTCCGCCCAGTTCCCAGCGTCCGTTGTCGGTGCGGTATTTTATTTCCAGTTGCGCACCGTAGCGGTTGTTGGTAAAGTTGCCCACCGTCATTTTCCCGAAGATATTATGCCTGAAACGTACTTCCTGAGATAAAGCGATGATTCCCGGTCTTATCCGGTTCATCTCTCCGCTCAGGTTGGTGGCTACGGGCAGTATCACTTGTGCGGTCATTTTCCCGCCTTTCCACAGAGCCATTTCCACAGCCGGATTCAGGTTGATGGCATACGTATACAGTTCGTCAAACGTATTGTTCTCTAAAAACAAATCGGGATATACCACCAAATCCACCTTCCAGGCAGACGGCGCTTCTTCCCGACCGGCGTTTTTCAATACCTTCATGGCAGGGTCTGTATCCGCTGTAATCCCCATCTGCCGATATACCTGTATCAGGCTGATTTCCCCGTTTCTGTATGCTTCCGTCAGCGTGTCCGGCAGATTGATGCAAAGCTTCGGTATCAGGTTTTCCAGTACCACTAACTGCAAATCTCCCTTCGTCTTGCTTCCCAAGCAGGCATCTATGGCTTTGCCCACCCCGGTGCAGGAACTTCTATACACATTGTTCTCAAAGCTTACGGTAGTCATCCCCGGTGTCTGTACACATCGGATGTTTTCCATCCCGATGGCTTTCAAGCTCTCTGTCACTTGAGCATCTGCCGTTGCAAAAAAGCAACCGAACACTGCCGCAAGCATCCACTTCAAACCGCCTTTTCTCTTAATATCCATTCTATTCTCCAATCCCTAATCCTTCTCCTTAATTTAATCCCTAATCCTTCTCCTAATGCAACAGCCTGCATTCATACCGTATTCCTCCCGATATGCTGTTGAATTCTCTGGTAAACACATGGATGGAGAGATGCTTCCATAATCTGGCGGCAGCTCCCATATTGAAACCTTCCGAATCATATTCCGCCATGACAGTCATCTCCCGGCAGAAAGCGGGGGAGTAGCTGATGCCTCCGAAGGGGCCGTCTTTTATGCTGTGGTCATTTAGTGGGATATAGTAGCCTGCTGTCAGTGCCAGGCGGTCACCTTTTACGATGGAGAAACCTTTGGTCAGAGTACCGTAAACTGAGGCAAAGTAGTTGGTTCCGGTATTTTTAAAAGGGTCATCTACACCTACCACCAAGCTGGGCCGGTATTTTCCTTCTTTCAGGGGTCGTATGCGTGCAGTCATTGAGCGGTCTTGCTGGAAGTAGCCTTTCTTGCCGTCATACCGTTTGGTTTTCAATAGTGTACACCGATAACTCAACTCCAGAAAGGATAGAAATGTGATGTTGACGAAATAATTTCCGGTGTTGAAGTTAAACGGTGTCATGCCGTTCGGGAGATAGTTTCCTCCCCCCATAAAAGTACCTGCCTCTTGCATCTCGGCAGTGGGTATGTTTAGCTGCCCGGTGTTACCCATGGAATATTGAGCTTGTACCTTGAGGGCACAGCACAACAGGCAACAGACCATAAGTCCTTGTCTGAATTTCATGTAATTCTTGATTTTAAAGCGTTGTTGTCCGATGAGTCTAAAGTACGCTACGCTATTGCCGGTCACATGGAAAAGAGGTTTGTGCCGGCATCTGGATATATCTTATATGTGACAAAATTACGTCAAATGTATTTGATATGCAAGAGAAAAAGGGGAAATAACACTAAACTGTTGCTCCAATAGTGCTGTTTTTCATATTACCGGGGTGACACACAGCCTCTGTATACTTCTGCTACTTTGCATTTTACCTCTTTTTATGAGTATACATTGGGTATTAATTCCCACTGAAAATATTTTTGAAATAGGTTCGACGAGGTTGGTACCTGTAATTTTGTTTCTTAACTGTTTGGGTCAATCTCAAAGTAAAAGTTTTCAGTTAGGTTAAAACGTGTTTCCGCATTCCAAAAGTCATATTTTATCTTTAGGGAGGTGATTGGAGTGTTTAACACAGTATTAGGCTTGTACTTCATTAGTTGTGGATGATGTGAAGCATGCAGGTTTTGATAGTTTCCTTTCCGATATATTCCCGTGAAGAATACAAGGGATGACACTTCTTCGAGCAATACTTCCGGGTATCTTTTTTCTTGTTGCCATTTGTTTATTTTCTGTTTAAAATGTCTGCTTGTATCAAAGATACCTCTTAAACCGTCGTGTTTTGCCAAGATGTATAGGTCATTTTCATTTTTTACGAATGTAAGGATATGAGGTAATATATCAAGGAAGTGCTCATCAAGAAATTTATCGAGAAATAGTTCGTTTAAGCTTGGATCTACACAATCCGCTATCATCCATAACATGTTTGCGTAATCTGGAGAAGAACTGGTCATTTCTTTTTTCAGTAATAGGTAAAAGAAATGGTTGGCATCTAAATATTCAGTAGGACTATATTGATGCATTACAGAACAGAAAAGTGCCGTAAGTGCTGTTATGTCTTTTGTGTTTTTCAAGTAATGTTCAAAAAAGGGAACTCCTTTTTTGTCTTCTTCTTTATATTCATTAAATCCAGTGTTGCCCAATGATTCCCATGTCATTTGACATAGCCATGGTTCATCTTTTATAATATTTGCAGTTTCTCTGTAATAGGTACTGGTATAGAAGGATGTTATTGTATTGAAGTGTGAAATTTTCTGTTTTGCGGATACATACGCTTCTAAAATAGGGAGCACATAATAATAGCCTTGAGATTGACTGGTTTCCATAATAAGATGCGGTAGATTCTGTTTACCACTTTTTATTAGGCTTTCAAAAGTGTCGCGAAGATTTTTATCTGTATCTATTTCGGCGAACTCTTTATAAGAGAGAAAATACGATGGCATAGATGGAGTGAAATAACGCTGATAGTATAGGGTATTGGTAATGTCGAATGGTCTGAATGATGAAGTCGTGTCGCAGAACAGGGATTGGAGAATCCTTTTTATATCTTTATCTTGTGCTTCTATCCATTCTTGCCGGGGTACTACAAATTCCCAATTCTTGCATACTTTTTTGGATGTGTCAAGCCATCGGGCAGGCGTGCTTTTTAGTTGGGTATAGAGATATGAATCACAGTGTTTTAGTAACTCTACCAAATACCATTTACTCCATACCAGATTCTTGAAATCTTCTTTGCCAAGATAGCTCTTTATATCTTGGCTGAGAAGATTGAGATAATGCTTGGCATCTCGTATGGTGGGTAAGAATTCCTTGATTGAGAGTGTTTCAAACGGATTCTCTTGCTCTGGTAGAGGCATATTCATCTTTTTCATCTCTTCGTAGAGATATAGACTCAGTTCTCCATTGCTTAGAGTAAAAAGTTTGTGGCTTACATTGAACATCTTTTTTAAGTACATTTTTCCACCATTATTTCCAAGAACCCGGTCGGCTTGGTTAGGGTCAAAAGTTACAATGATAGTGAAGCGAGGTAGGTCAGCCACGGTTCGAATAAGTGAAATTACTTCCACGAATATGTTGTTTTCCAGTCGGTCACAGTCATCAATGAAAACTACGGTTGTATATTTTTCCATTGACATTTGTTGATTTAGTTCCTTCTTAATGTCAGCAAAGTCCTTCTCTTCTTTTCCCAATAAGTGCTTCACGGAAAGTATTATTAAAGAGAACCAATTGGTGATGTTGGTCACTTTGATTTTCGATTCATACTTACGCAGTAGAGAAGTTGTTACATCGTTGTTTTCAAATTTACTGTACAATAGATTTAGGAAAGACGATTTGATGTCTTTGATATTGTCTTTCCATGGATTAAACCAAATAGGATGTATTTCTCTTTTGATATATTCTTCCTCCATATAGTGTAGAAAAGTGGTTTTTCCACATCCCCATTCACCCTCTACAGACACTCCTATCGCACCGGAGTATACAGGATTCTTTTCCAAATATTCGACCAGTTGATTGGCTTCTTCTTTTCTATGTAGAATATCATCGGATGGACAAGTGTCATCGTGCAGGGTTATTGCGGGTACTGCCAGAGGTGAAGAGGGTTTCTCTCTTTTTTTGTGTGAAAGGCACGATAAGATGGCTATTTGCATTAGTAAACAGAACATGCTCGCGTCGACATAATAAAAACCATTGAGGTATTCACTATAAAAAGGCGTACATAATTCCCTATATGTAGGTGTTATTCGAACATATATATAAAATGTTAGTATGCCAAGCATTAAGTAGATTGTTTTACAGATGAAGCGTTTGGTGATGTTCTTACAAATACATATAAAACTTATTAAAGGAATAAGTACGAGAAGTATAAAAAGAATGTCATTAAATGGCGTGTCTTTAATTTTTCCAAATAGCGGATTGCCTATTACCGTCATCCAACTGTAAATAATAGTATGTCTCATGCAGAACAATAACAACAGTATTATAATCGGAAAATAATGATGTTGAATGTTGTATATTCTTTTTAAGCCTTTATCGTTACACATGGATTCTTATTTTATTTTACGGCAAAGGTATATTGAAAATCTTCCATAATGGCATAGTTTAGGATGTTTTTTTCACAAGTAGAGAGTAATCAAGTCCCTTTTCGTATTCTTACTTCTTTATATACTTCCATTACTTGTTGTGCTATTTTCTCCCAATCGAAAGCCGACAAGTTATATGTACGTTTTTGGGGGGGCGCTAATTTTTGTTGCAAGTGGCAAGCCAAATCATGCACATCACCTGGTTTGAAATAATCAGACTCTTTCAAATCTATTAAGTGAGTGGCTGGAATATCACTCACCAGTACATCTAATTGATAACTCATAGCTTCCAATAATACCAACGGGAATCCTTCGTTATACGAAGAAAGCACATACACTCCGGCATGACTATACACTTCGTTGAGTTTCTCGCCAAAGATATATCCTGTAAAGACCACCCGGTTGGACTTTATCAACTTCTTAAGTTTTTCTTCGTAATCCGATTCTGCCTCCACACCACCAACTATCACCAACTTATAGTCGGTATTCAGTTTCTCGAATGCTTGAATCAATACATCGAAACCCTTTTCAGGAGTAATACGTCCCACGCCGATTACATACTTTCCGGGTGTTAATCCTAAACTACTAATGTAATCATGTTTCGAGGTCGGTTGTACATTGGGTATTCCGTTAGGAATATAAACAGATTTCTCTTGTACTTTTGCCGGATATTTTTGCATTTGGAATTTATTTACAAAAATAATTGCCTGCGAACAATTCAATGCAATACTTTCGCTGAATTTCAATATATGTTTTGCCACTTTTCCCCATTTGGCATGTTCATAATTGGGACTGTGGTAGGTAAGTACCACTTTCTTACCAAGCAATCTGAGTAATGGAGCAAAAAGTGCGGGACCAATGTTATGAATATGCACCACATCGCTTTTTCCAAAGCACGCTGATATGGTGGCTAAAAAAGAATGAAATACAGCTTCAAATCCTTTTATTTTGGTAGAAGGGAGGTCAATGAACTTAATGTTTGGGTAAGTCAGTGATGAGTTTATATAAGGTTTTCTTCGAAATACGGTGAACTTGAATTCATTGTCAAAAAGAGGATACAAGGATTCGCAGTGTTTTTCTACGCCTCCTTGTATTTGCGGAAATCCTCTGGTTCCTAAAACATATATTTTCATGTCTTTTTGTGTTACCAGCAGATGTTTTTACCTTGTGCAATTCTTATCTTGTTCTTGATAATCCATAAAATCGGTTTCCAGGGTTTGCGTACCATATCATGTCGCTCAGTTACGATGAAAGCGCAATTGCATTTGCACTCTTTTACTTTCTGTGCTACCTCTTTGGCTTTGTCTGAGTTCATGATGTTTTCAAAAGAATCATTCTTTATATTTCCTATTATCCATTCTTCAGAAGAACCGTTGCAGGGAGATACATTTCCCCACGGGTCAATGAAGAAAAAGTCATGTAATGCTCCGCATTCCGGTCTGTAGCCCGGTTCATCCCCTCTCAATCTTCTATGGATACTTTTGTTGAAATAGGCTCTGCCATAATCTTTCAGTCTGCTTTTCAATGTTCGTCTTTTGGATGTCAGTAAAGCTTTTACGAATTTTTCATGTTCAGTAAGAGCATTCTGGCTGGTCAGCAGGTTGTCATCCTTATGGAAATACCATGAGTTATGTACAACCGAATTACCTAATTCTACGTCAAGGGCTACGCATAGGTCATACAAATAAAGCAAATCTTTATAGTTATCGGGAGAAATGACTACCGAGAAGCCTATATTTTTACATTTGGTTTTTTTTAGCTCCAGCATAGTCCTCAATGCGTGGTCGAAACCATTTACTGTACCTCTTTTACTATCATTCAGTTGTGGCAGACCTTCAAGACTGACACGAATAAGTATATTGGGGTATTTGTTTGCCAATCTTACAATTGTATCGGTATTGAATCCATTTGTACTGAGTTCCAATAAAGAAGCTTTAGGATATAACACTCTAAAAATCTCGTCAATATCTTTGCGGATGGTCGATTCCCCACCGGTTATGTTTATGCGTAATCCTTTTGGAAGCTTTTCATAATAATGATAATCTATTTCCTCTTCCGGTTTGGTTTGGTTTTTCCAGATGTTGCACATGTTACATTTTGCATTACAACGAAAAGTTGTAATCAGACTTCCTTGTACTACTGTTCTCATAATTTGTTTTATTGATAATTTTATTTATATATTTCTACTATTTGGTTATAGTAATTTTCTGCATTATATCGTCTTTGCGAGGATTCTGCGATTACTCTGTAGTCGAACGAAGTAGCAAACATGCTCTCTATCTTCTCTTTCAAGTCCTTCACATTGCGACTTTCAAATGTCATGCCACTTACACCTTCTTCAATCAGTTCCGGAATACCTCCGATTCGTGCACCCAGCACAGGAGTTCCCAAGCATTGGGCTTCAATCACGGATAGCGGATTGTTTTCATAACATTCTGATGGAATTACGCTGAATCGCGCTTTACCCACTATTTCCTTTATTTGTTCCCACTGTTTGAACCCTACAAATTCCACCTTGTTTCCGGCTTGTGCTTTTGCTTCCTCTTCCAGAGGGCCGCCACCTATAATCACTAATTTGTATGGAAGGCTATTGGCTGATTCTATCAGTGTTTTTATACCTTTTTCGTGAGACAATCTTCCGATAAAGCAATAGTAATCTTCTTTGGAGTATGAGTCTTTCCGGCATTTCTCCACATCGATAAAATTGCACAGCTTGTGTATCTTATCGGGAGAGAATCCTCCTTCTGTCATCTTGTTTGCCATGAATCGGCTGGGACAAAGATAAATGTCCGTGCATTTTTCTATCCGTTCCCTGTTCCATTTCATGGCTTCTTTGTAGGCGAGCAGACTGGCTACGGCCGAACCTTTCATGCATTTGTATTCCAGTACTTTATGCTTGTTTGTGAAGCATTCTTCACAGGCTTTCTTCCCGTCGCGCAGGCAGTCGTAGCGTGGGCATAGCAGCTTGTAGTCGTGCAGAGTCCATACGACTTTGATGCCTCTTTGGTGTGCCAGTTCGGCTATCAACGGTGACAGTTGCGAGTGAATATTATTGAGGTGTACCACGTCAGGTTGGAAATCATCCAGCAGTGCATTGAATTTATTCTTTACTTCCCTTGTACCGAATGGTCGCAGGAAGGCTTCAATCATTCCCGGGCCGGGTTTAAACTTCACTTCACTGGGGAAATACCAGCTCCATGGAGTAGGGAGCGTATCGGGGTGCTGCATGGCGAATATCGCCACTTCATGCCCGTGTGACTTCAGCAACTCTTCCAGGTTGATGGTACACACACAGTCTCCACCACGTCTGTAGTAGAACTTGTTTGCAAGTAAGATTTTCATTTTGAACAATATGATAAAGTGTCATGAGGATTTTGATTTCTCCTCATGATGATAAATGTGCGTATTTTTACAGAAAGTTTCTAATAGATTTTTAGGATAACAAGAGAAGTGTTTTTTCGTTTACAATCTTTGCATGATTAGTGGCGCGGATAATAATCTTGTCATTCAAGCGAATATCCAAAACGGATTCTTCTGTGCCGTCTTTGTGAATCAGTGGAAAGACCCATGAATTGAATTCATTCACTAAATTAGGAAAAGAGATAATGGCATGCACTACTTTTTCTGAGTCAATAATGCCCTTGGAACGAAAATATTGCACTGTTGCTTTAATTTGCTCAACCATCCTATTGGGATAATCAGCTTCTGCTTTTTGAGCTCTTGCCAAGTCTGTCGCATATTTTGTTTCGATAAACAGCAACCACTCCTCTGTATCAGCTTCGCGAGGTAAAATGGCACATTCACACTGTTTGGAATACAGCTTGTTTGTAATGGGTAGTGCATTTTTTTTAAATCCATCAAAAAACACCTCTATGTTGTTTTCATTTTCCAAACACACAGCTTTTATGCTATCATCTTCCTTGTCCATTATTTCTACCTCACCATCTTCGCTCTCTGCTCTATCCACCACATAAAGTTTCAGACCATCTGTTTCAATGAAAGAATGGCGATTGTATACCCGGCGAAATGTACGGACGATTCTCTCTTTCATTTCTTTTGGGGGTTGAAGAAGTTCAGCATCGTGTAGTATTCATCCAGAGTATCGTTCATGATGCGGTTGAAATAGTGCTTGCCGATGTTACGTGTTTGTTCCTCTTGTATAGATACCAGCTGTCCATTTTCAATCTGCCAGGCAGACACCAATTCGGGTGCTATCCATGCTTGACAGCTTTCCAAGGTTTGCGCCATCTCTTCAGGCATTTCATCTTTCACCAGCGCCCCCATCATGCAATTGTTGAGTGCGTAGAGTATATATGGGCTATGTGTGGTGACGAAGAGCCTATGACCGCCTTTTTGTATGGCTTGAAGAATGAAATAAAACAATTGGCGTTGGGTGGAGGGAAACAAGTTCAGTTCGGGTTCCTCAATAAATAGACTTGTGAATTTGGTGTCGATGAAATTAGAAAAACTTTTCGACAATGAATCCAAGAACCGTGCGCCTTTTTCGGTGAGTTCACTGTTGCTGCTATTGTCGTTGAACAAGTTGGTTTCTATAAAATCCTGTATGCTTTCGTTTTCCTTCAAGATGGAGGTGTTGTTTTTTATGCTCTGAAAGGCATGTAAAAACAGTTGTTGAATCAGATTAACTTCTCTCTCCTTATTTTTTACATTGGTATCTTCCTTTTTCTCATAGATGGATTGGGTGAAGTAGCGTATCAGCAGATACAACGGAATCATTGATTGCTGTCCGCTCGAAGCATTCGTCAGTTGGATTTTGTCTCCGTTTTCCATTTGCAAAAAGTCCGTTTCGGCTTCCTCATCATAGTAATAATTACCCTTGATATAGTCGATGAGCAGACTGTGGGCAGGTGTGTACGCCTTGCGAGCCATGTTCCAGTCCATCATGAAATTGAAAATGTTGTTGTTGGGCAATTTTACCTCTTCCCATCCGGCAATGAGCGATACCACATTACGTTCGGCGGGTATATATGAAATTTTGGTACGTTGATAGCCGTATTGATTAACCCACTCGAATGTGGGAATGGCATCAGCCTGATAAGCATAGGTAATCTTAATCACTTCTGAACTGAATTCGATGTACGATTCTTGTCGGAAATACCCTTTCATCTTATGGAATTCCACAAGTCTATCCAAGAAATTGGTTCCTGTGAGGAAGAAGTCAAAGCTTTGGTCAAGGGATACCTTCTTTTCCACCCAAGTGCAGTAGCAGGCAATTTTATTGATGGTGCTTTTGCCGGAGCTTTGCGGTCCGATGATGACATTCACTTTATTCAGTGTAATATCTACATCCTTAATGGGGCCTATATTCTTGATGATTAATTGTGCCATACTGTTATTTGTTTGGGTTCCGTTCTTATTCTTTTTTGCGAATTTAGTAATAAAAAACGGTTAATAGGCGGTGTTATTCTTGTTTTTTTAAATTTTACGGCTCGGCCTTTTCTTCTTCAAAGTTGAAATTATGTGATTGCATATTGTTGCAATTGATGGAATCCTTTACAAAAATACATCTTTTTCTGACAACAACAAGCTCAAACTGGGAATTGTTTTTCAAGCTCCTCTATTCGTCTCTTTATTTTTTCTAAGTACTCCGGCATATCACTGTCGGCGAATTTCCAAAAGCTTTCAAGTTGGAATGGACTGCCGTTTGCAATAAGGGGAAATATGGTGGGGGTTGACAGGCAATTCTGCAAGAACTTTGCATGTGCCATCATTTCAGACAGTGCATATTCTCTGTCTTTCGACCTACCACGTTTGGACTTGGACTTGTATTCCTTATATTCTGAATAATGATACTCTAATATCTCCAATGCGTCTTTTAACTCTTTTAGTTCTTCTGATTGTTCCATATCTGATAATGTTGTTTTTTATTAATGAATAGAATATTTGTTGCAGATTCTTTCATATACCTCATTGAATATTTTTATCCGGTTGCTCCACATGAATTTTTCCGAACACTCTATAACTCCTTGTGACAATTGACCGATTATCTCAGGCTGCTCTATCAGATAATCTATATGTTCGGCCATATCTGTTACTACCTGTTTGTATGAATGTATGGGAATTTTAATGCCACATTTCTCGCACACCACGCCTGCCATGCCGCAGTGGTCCAGAGTCATGGTAGGCACTGCCCACGACATAGCTTCCCAAAGTACAGTGGTAGTGGCTTCGCCCAGCGATGAGATGACATGCAGATGTGCTGTTTTCATCAGTTGCAATACTTCTGTGCGAGGGATACTTCCATGCCATGTGATGTGACAGTCAATACCCAGTTGCTCGGACTTCTCTTTTAATTGTTGAAATAAATTACCCACCCCTATGACATCCAAATGCCATTGGCGGCTACGTGTGTGGCTCAGTGCATCCAGTAGGATGATGAGTGCCTTGCGCGGGCAGAGGGCGCCAATCCAGACTATTTGCAATATCTCTTCCTTTTGGCGTTCAATGGGCTGCGTGCGGTTCATCTGTAAGATACCGTTTTCGGGGAGATAAAAGCTTTTCCGACCGTAGAATTTCTTTATCATCCGTACAGTGTTTGGTGTGGCTGCAAACAGATAATCTGCCCGGTGCATGGCTTGGCGGACGCGAGGCAGCAGAACAAAAGCCCCATTATGGACAATTCTCCTAAATAGCACATTGATTTTTTCCTTAAAGCTTAATGCCGGGAAAAGGGAAAGAGGGCGGTTTTCCACTGCTTGTAAAGGTCCCCATATATAGGGTATGGGAAGTTTCCATAGGAAGCCTGGTTCTTTGAATCCGATAGGATTCAGGTAATGCACAATGTCTATTCTTCCGTCCTTTAGCCATTTCTTAACTTGATGGTATGCGTTTTTCTGCCATTTCATGTAGTTTAGGTTGTAGCTGATATGGTGTGCCAGTTTGTTTCCTGTAGTAGGCAGTGGTGAAAGGTTGTAGAATGTCACATTTTTCATACTATTGGTTTGCAAGTAATGTTCTATGTCTTCTTTTCCTTTGCCATAGAGCACTGTCAGCTTGTGATAGTGTTGCATGCTGAACACATAGTTCCAGCTGACCGATGCTTCGCTGCCCTTATAAGGAGAAATGTCATAAGTCACCAGCAGTATTTTTTTTTGTTTCATAATTGTGCTTTTGTATATTAGTTTGTTCTCATTATTTGTATCTATCATATTCGCCAATCAGCATTGTGCCTGATGGAAGTTCGACAGCTTCTGTCTTTGCGCGTATTCACCAAGAAAGCCAGTGATCGGGATATGTATCATTAACAAATATCAATGGGGGTAGAAGCCTTTTGTTTTCATTTCTGTTATATTATTATAGAGTTCAATAAACCTTTCGGACGCTTTGTCCCAAACCAGTTCATCCGTTATTTTTTTGGAAGCGCGGCTGCTCATGGCTGTCAACTTTGTTGTGTCGTTACAGAGTTCTGCAATGACGTGGCTCCATGTGTCGGCTTTTTTGTTTGGGATAATCATTCCGTCTTCTCCGGATGTAATCAGGACTTCAGCACCTGCTGTTAGAGTACTGATGACCGGTGTGCCAAAGTACATCGCTTCAAGAATCACCATGCCGTATATTTCGTAGTCCGAAGCCAACAGAAATAAATCAGACGCTTTGTAGAGCGCAGGAAGTTCCTCTTGTCTTAGCTTGCCGAGTATGACACATTTTTGTTCCAAATTTCTGTCTTGGATGTCTTTTTTTAATTTTTCTTTTAGGATACCATCGCCTGCAATCATCAGAAGATAGTTGTCGGGCAGGCGTTCCATCACGTCGAGCAGAAAAAGAGGATTTCGTCTGCTCTCCAAAGTACCGACATAAAGTAATAGGTGCTTGTTTTCTGTTTCCGGCATTTTTCTCCACTCTTTGCTTTCTGTGTGGTAAAAACGCTCTTCATCCAGTCCTATATAGGTAGGTAGGCATTTCTTGCCGGTGTATTGGCGGATATACTTTTCAGCTTGCGGAGATTTATATCCTATGCCTTGAACGCGGTTCAGTACATATTTCCCAAAAGTAGCGTTGAACAGCAGTTCAAGTTGCTTGAATATCGGTTTTTGTGTGGGGCGATAGCTGCCTTGAATCAAGCAGGTCTTTACTTGGTGCTTTTGTGCCCATCGCGTTACGGTGAACGACATCCACATGCCGAATTCATGAATCTGTATCAAGTCGGGATGCAGCTTTTCCAGCAATCTTTCCATACCTTCAAATTGTGCCAGTTGCTGGTTTAGTGCCTTGAAGGTCATGGAGTAGACGGTTACCTCTTTGCCCCCCATTATTTCTATTCGTTCTTCACGATAAGTGTGCCCGGCCAGTATGATGCTTACTTTCCAGCCTTTTTTACTCAATGCTTTTGCCAAACCCAGTTCCTGGCAGTTGTAAGAGCTGAAATTGATGATGCTGCCGCCTGAGCGTACAATTACCAAGTGTATTTGTTTTTTCATCATTTATCTACCGATGCAATAGTATTCAAATCCGTGTACTCTCATCTCCTCGGCATCGTAGATATTTCGCCCGTCTATTACCAAAGGAGTCTTCATGCTTTTGGCTATCACGCCCCAGCTGGGCAGGCGGAACTGTTTCCATTCCGTCAATAGCAATAAGGCATCTGCATCCAATACGGCATCATACATGTCGGTGGCATACGTCACTCGCTCGCCTATGCGCCGCCGGCACTCGTCCATTGCTACAGGGTCGAATACTTTTATCCTGCATCCTGCTTCAATCAGTTGTTGTATGGTGATTAGTGCGGTCGCTTCGCGCATGTCATCAGTTTCCGGTTTAAAAGCCAATCCCCAGATGGCTACAGTCTTACCTTTCAGTTCACCGTTGTAGTGTTTGTCCAGTTTGTTGAAGAGAATTTCTTTCTGTAGTCCGTTCACTTTCTCCACAGCTTCCAGCACTTGCATAGAATACCCGTTTTGCTCCGCAGTCTTAATCAGGGCCTTCACGTCTTTTGGAAAACAGCTGCCCCCGTAGCCGCATCCGGGATAGAGAAACTTGTTGCCTATTCGACTGTCCGAACCGATACCTTTGCGCACCATGTTTACATCGGCGCCTACTCGTTCGCATAAGTTGGCGATGTCGTTCATAAAGCTGATGCGGGTGGCAAGCATGGAGTTGGCTGCGTATTTTATCATTTCCGCACTGGGTATATCAGTAAAAATCACCCTGAAATTGTTCAGTAGAAACGGGCGGTAGAGTTTGCTTAACACATCTTTGGCTTTCTCCGATTCCACTCCCACCACTACGCGGTCGGGAGACATGAAGTCTTTGATGGCCGAGCCTTCTTTTAAGAACTCCGGGTTACTTGCTACGTCAAACGGAATATTCTCTCCCCGTTTTTTCAACTCTTCCTCGATAACGGCTTTCACCTTTTTTGCCGTACCTACCGGAACGGTCGATTTGGTTACGAGGATGGTATATTTCCGGATGTTACGACCAAATTTTTCAGCTACGGCAAGTACATACTTTAAATCCGCACTTCCGTCCTCGTCGGGCGGTGTCCCCACGGCACTGAACACGATGTCTGCCTCGTCCAGGCAGGAAGTCAGGTCGGTGCAGAAGTTCAGTCTCCCTTCGTGATGGTTGCGGGCTACCATTTCGTCCAGCCCCGGCTCATAAATAGGTATTTGACCGTTCTGCAATGATTCTATTTTTGTTTTATCCACGTCCACGCAAGTGACGTGCGCTCCCATTTCCGCGAAACAGGTACCGGACACCAGGCCGACGTAACCGGTGCCAACAATTGCTACATTCATATGTGATATTGATTTGAAAATTTTGCAAAACAATCTGATTTTCTGCGTTAAACAACTTGCAGAAATCAAATGACTATTTTAGGATGCCGACTCCTTTCAATACAGCCCATGATTCTATATTGGAATAGAGTTGGGTTCTTTTAAAATCCTCTGTGGAATAACTTTCGGTCATGCGTTTCATGATGCTTGTTTCGCTGAAGATGCTGTTTTTTTTCATCAGGACAGAAAGAGTCCAGACGGTGTCGTGCCCTTGGCAAATATTTCCCCAAGGTTCTTTTTCTAGTTCCCAGCCATTGATAAAATCATTGAGGTCTTCTTTGCTTGTGATGTATAGCATCGGTTCCTCGTTGCCACAATTACTCATGAATCTTTGCAGCAGAGTCTCTTGCCAGTCTTCAGAAAAACGATGCGTATTGTCATCCCATGTCCCGGATAGTTTTACTTTTTTCTTGAATTTACATCCCAATTTGCAGACATGGTTGCATATCCTAAGATAACCCATAAACCGGGTATGGGAAATAGCCAAATTCAGATTCGGGAGTAACTTTTCTGACCAATCCATCAGAGAATTCCGGACGGAAGGTGCATTGAATAACATCATTTCCACATCACGTTCGTCTGTCGCAAGGATATTCGCAGGATGGATGTGTTCCGGTATTTCGTATCGTGTGTAGTCACAATCTCGAATACCCAATACATGAGCGTTGGGATATGAAGTCAAGACGAGGCTTACAATGTTCTCCACGTGTTCGCATCCTTTGTCACCAGCCGGATAATCGGTTGACGGAAGTACGCTGACTTTGTTTCTGTCCGTATGTTTTTCATACACTCGCACGTCATCTATATCTTCTGCCACTATCCATGTATGTGTGGCTGCCGCTGGTGTCCTCTGTTGCATCAATATGGTGTCAACGGTATAGGCGGTGCCGGTATCGGATATAGAATTTTGTAAAGTGTTCATTCTACTGAATCTTTGTGCTGTTGCAGTTCATAGAGGTCTACAGACAAATCCCATTTTCTTCCGAATATCTGTGGAGAGTGGGTACAGATTATCCATTGCAGTCGAGGGCGCAGTTCGCGAATGTCTTGCAGGTTATTCAGAAAATTGGATTGCCAAAGGAAATGAAACGAAAGTTCAGGTTCATCAAGCAGTATCAGCGACTCTTCCGGAGCTTTAAACAATAGTTCATAGGTCATGATTATCAGATGCTGTTCGCCCGAGGACAAGGTATCTGAGCGTAAAATGGTTCGCTCCTTGTTTTCGGCAATGAACCGATAACCATAGCGTGGATGGATTTCCATCTGTTTATATGCTAATTCGCTTCGGATGATAATTCTCTCAAACAGTGCTAACTTTTGGACAAAAGAACCATATTTTTTTTGGGCTGCGCGAAGAGCCTTAATCAAGGCACCTAAGTACAAGGCGTTGTCTTCTCGGTAATCCGTGATAAGGTTTTTTTCCATTAGCCCGTATTTCATTAATAGGGCATTGAACTCAGCTAGCTCTTTCGTGGCACTTTGATACTCTTCACGGCTTATGGAGACAGTGAATTCCAAATCCGTGGTCATTTGCGAAATCCCGTTTCTTGTTTCAGCCAATTTGACTGTTAAGTCTTCTGCATCAGCTGTAATCGAAGTTTGCTCTTTGGAGTTCGCTTCGGTTATTAAGAGAGGAGTGTTTGTTTTATGCAAGCGGTTGTCATGGATGAAGTAGCACGGCTGTATGTTCGAATACATTTGTAATAAAGAGTTGCTTGCTTGCTTGTGCCTTTCTTGTTCTTTCGTTTCTTTCTCCAAGTCATATCTGATACTTTCGATGGGGGATTGTCCGTCTGCCGAAAGAATGGTTACTTCCATGTATTTGTCATAGCCCGGTTCTTCATCAGAATTCTCTTCCTCTTCATTGTTTTGAAGTCGGGTGATTCGGATAACACATTCGTCAAGCGTATAGGTGATACTCTTGAAAGGGGTTTGCAAAAATAAACTCCAATTTTGTGAATAAAAAGCATGAATTAGATTTAAAAGAGTTGTCTTCCCATACCCGTTTGGGGAGGTAATGAATTTCAAACCTTTGCCTTGAGAGTCGGCAAAGTCTATGGTGTAAGTATAGATGCCGAATAATGAAATGATATGTAACGAACGAAGCATACTCTATTGAGATTTTGATGTATTATCAGTCTATATGATAAATGTCGGATAGCCTCTTTTGTTTGGCTTTGTTTACTGTCAGCGGGCGCTCGTAAACCACGTTTCTATTGCTATCTGCTTGTACGGCTGCCATATACGATGGATAATCATCGGCCTTGCTCGTATTGTTTCGATAGTGAAGGGCACGTAAGTTTTCCGGATGGTTGTCTCCACCACGTTCCACTGGGTAGATGTGGTCTATTTCCCATCCGTAATCATTGTCTCTTGCGCCATATTTGCTCCAAGCTATCCATGCGCCGCACGCGTCTTTTCTGAACATATTCTTATCATACCCGTCCACTTCGCGTGCCTTGTTCCAAGCTGCCCGTTTTTCTTGTTCTGTAAACGCCATTTTGTTATTTTGAAACTATTCTTCTTGCAAAGAAACGAATTTCACTTTGCTTTTCCTAATTTCCTGCATTATTTCTACAGTGCTTCAAGAAGACGTTTTTCTATTTCGCATTCATTTATCGGTTTTGTGTTCTTATTCTTAGAATTTTCCGAGACTCCACGGTAGGAATCGGTTGATGAAGTGTGCAGCCAGTAGGCAAAGTGCCACTACTCCTGCCGTAACCATCAGTTGGCAGGCGGTTGTTGCAAGTGGGCTGTTTATTGCGATGCTTCCAAAGGGTAATACACGGAGAATCTCTCCATGCAACAGGTAGATGACCAGCGTGTTTTTGCCCGTTTCACCTATCCATTTATAACCCGGAAAGTGTTTTATGAGGGCTTCGCTGTTCTTTATGATGTAAATCAAGGCGAAGCTCACCAGCAGGCAGACCAACCATGCTATATACCGTGGGCTGTAATGGCACACGCGGATGTTGGCTTCCACCGGTAGCCAGTAGCAAGCCGCCACTGCTGCCGCCAGTGCAATCACCGTGATAGGGGATAAACGCTTGTTTGCAGTCAGCTGTTGCTTGAAGAGAAAGCCGAATGCAAAGAAAGCTATAGTGAAAGGCACCACGTCGAGCGAGAACAGCAGTGGGGTTCGGTCGAAGTCGAGGAAGAAAAGTCCCGCTGCTACCAATGCAAGATAGAAGATTGTCGTGCGCTTGCCGGCACCTATTACATTGGCCATTGCTACAAACAGCAGTTCTGTCAAGAATATGGCCGGTAGAAACCATCCCGTGGCGCTGATGGTCGTTACGTGGAAATTGTAATATTTTTCAAGCATCAGGCCTAAATCTGCGGATTTACCCCCCCCCCATGTGTAAATAATTGAGAATTAGATAAATCCATACATTGCACACTGTTCCCCAAAATAAGAAGGGGAGAATCAGGGTCTTCAGCCTGCTCTTCACGAAGCGACCATAGTTGCTCCACCCCATCCACTTCTTTTCGTTCAGCACCATACCACTGACGATAAAGAACAGTGGCATGTGCCATAGATGAATCCAGTGGTCAGTTTGCGCATCGGCATTCACCATCCTGCCTCCACAATGAGCAAACACCATGGCGAAGATGGCGTAGGCTTTACATTGGTCAATCCATTCTATTCTATGATAAATATCTTTACGAGTTGTCATAGGCTTTAATTAATAGCTGTGATTTTTCGTTTGATGTATATTTTTAATTTGTCTTTGAAACTACCGCTTCTCCAGGATGACCAGCAGTGGTGAATCCCGATGCTTGAACTGTCTGTTAATGCGGATACTCCTTTGAGGCGTGGGTGAAACATATTGCTTTGCGGGAGGGTGATGTATGGGTACTTGGTTCTGTTGGCCAAGAAAAACTTGGTAAGTCCTTCCGGACCGGTTACTTTTTCAATTCTATTTTCTTGTAGTTGTGAAATTTCGCTATCTTGAAACAAGTAATCGATAAAGTCTTTCCAAAATTCAATTTTCGGTTCAGAACCGAATACCGCATTTCCCAAACACTCTATATTATCTTTTTGTCCTCTTGAAATTGGTAAAATGCAAATACACTCATTCAGGCTGAATTTGTCTGGAGAGGCTAACCATTTGTAGTCGGTATCGCAATAGTACCCCCCCCATAAATACATGTAAATCAGGCGAATAACGTCCGCTTTGGCAACGCCTTTGTTGATGTTGTCGTATTTTGAAAGGTACTCAGGAAAGTGCTTTGCAACAATGGCTCTATTCTCTTGGTCGTCATAAAGTTTGAAGTCATAGTCGGGCATCAATTTCATAGCACGTTTTCTTAGCATTCGCTCTTCCCATGAGAGCTTTTTGTTTTTTGCTGTTTGGTGGATAATTTTTGGAATCATGATTGATAATTATTTATAGTTTGGTAAATAGAATTTCAAAATTCTTTCGGGGTCATTCCCTATGACTTTTGCCGGTATGCCTGCTACAATAGAATTGTTTGGTATGTCATGAACAACAACTGCGTTTGCTCCTACTACTACATTGTCTCCTATGTTGACATTTCCTACTATTTTTGCGCCGGCACACAGTAGTATGTTGTTGCCTATTCTTGGCGCACCTTTGCCTCGTGTGCTTCCAATAGTGACATTTTGCATTATTAAAACATTATTGCCAATAGTTGCATTGCCATTGATAATGATGCCTGGTATGTGACCTATCATGAATGGAGTACCAATTTTTTGTCCGATGGGGAGTGCTATACCATATTTATTATAATAATGATAGTGCATTAGTTTCGCTAATAAATAGATGATAAAGAACGCTTTTTTTTGCCTGAAATACGAGACGATTCTCATCCAAAATACAACTTTGTATTCAGGAATAAATATCACATAGTAAATATATTTTACCCCCCCCCCTAAGCGCTTTGATTAGTGCTTTTGATGTTTTCTTTGAGAGTGTAGGGGTGTTGTATATACTGAAGTCAGAACGTAATTGTTGTTTTAGTGTTTTGATAGACATTGTTGTTTGCAGTTATTTTATATCTTCTTCTTCTGAATTGCTTTTAAATATCTTTCTTTGTTTAAGAACATTGCCAGCAGAATTAGCATATATATTCCTCTGTTTTGTGTAAAGGTTGCATCTGATGTAGATTCAAAAACAAAGAAGAAAATGATAAGTAATATGATTTTGAAATTCCTTAATTTTTTGCCGGTTTGGAATATGCGATACCAAAATAGCGTGAATAGCGTTATTCCTATATAACCGAATTGGGCTAATGATGGAAAGAAAGTATCCGAAAGGAATCGTTTATTTCCTATTTCATAGTTTAAGTACATTTTGTATTTGAAATATAATGGAGAATAGAATTGGCTCGAAGCATGGGTTGCATAAGTGCCAAAACCGCTGCCAAATGGAAAATAATCATTTAGAATCGTTATGGAATTCATATATAGATAGGGACGTGCATATATGCTGCTTGCTTGTGCTCCTGCAATGTAGTAATATGATATTTTTTCCCATGCAATAAATATGACCATACTCAAACATGCTGTAAGCAGTATAATTATACGGGGAGATAATTTAAACTTTTTGTTAGGATAAATGAAAAGAAGAAATAAGGCGGCTACATAGAATCCATAAAACTTTGCTTTTAAACTAAAAAGCCCTATACTCCAAATGATTGCAGCTATATTACGGGCATGTTTATCTTGACGGGAGCAATAATAGTACAGTGTTCCGAGAATGGTTATGATAGTGGCAAAGCGAGAAGGATGAAGTTCTATTGACATCATAAAGCTTTCACCCAGTATACCGACGGGAATCATTGCTATGGCAGATATTATGCAAAGCTGTCTGGTGCGTTTGTAATATCGGGGTGATATGTATATTCCTAAATTATATGCGCAATAAAAGGCAATGAAAGGTTTTATTTGTATAAGAAAATCTGTTAAGATGGCTTGATGGGTATTGATAGGATACATGAAAGAATATAGCAGATAAAATAGGGCTATTCCTATGAAAATGAAAAAATCCTTTGAAAATCTTCTTCTTAATATGCTGTACATAGCTAATATGGCGACAAAAAATTCGTCTATGTATGTGAATCCGAATCTTATTCCTATGAAATCGTAAAAAATAACACCAAATATCAGACCTGTTATTAGCAGGTAATAATTTATTTTATCGTAAATACTGATTTGTAGACTCATTTCAGATGTTTTTTGTATTTTCTTTTTTTGTGCAAAAATTGTGTTTATGCACGACTTCGTTTTTTAGAAATGAATAGTTCTTTAATAATTTAACAAATGACTGCTTCTCGTTTTTGTTCAGCACAATTATCCAAAATAAGCAGCTGTATACTAAAAACGATTCAAGACATAGCATTAAGAATGTAAATATGGAATCTGTCATGAATAGGGAAGAGGAATAGTTTACAGCTATAAAAGTTGCGATACATGCAGCCAGAGAAGGCAATAACATCTCTTTTATCAGTATTGCTATCTTTATGTGAATGAGATGTTTAGCAAGAATAATTCTGGATATGCCCATTGCGGTTTCGGCCATTAGGAGTGAATATAGAATGATTTCTACAGGAAATCCTGCTTTTAGTAAGATGAAAGCCAGTGGTAATGAGAGGAGTTGTATTATGCTCATGACTAACTGATAATTTCTGATACGCCCTTTGGCGTATATTCCAGATTGAAGTCCCATCGTAATTTGGCTCATCAGAGCTGTCAATAGGATAATTCTGCAAAAGATTACGGTGTATTCCGGTACATCCTTTAACCATAAATTCAGAATGTAAGGCATCTTGCAAAAAATAGGGATGCTGAAAAATGAGATTAGAAAGAATGATAATTTGCAGGTTAGTAGGCTTAGCCTTTTCATTCTATGAGTATCATTGTTTCCCTCGCTTTTCATTATTTGTGGCTCTATGGCTTGCAGTAGCGAGGCCGAGAAAAAGCTCATTTGTCCGTTAACCTGGTTGGCTATGCCATAGGCGGCATTGGCTACAGTTCCACCAAAAAGGTTCAAGAGAATAGTGGAGCCTTGTGTGGATATTATTCTGCTGGCATTGCCTATGACAGTCCAAAAGGAAAATTTAACGAGTTCCTTAGTGGTGTCTTTGTTCGTTTTTATTTTAATATGTATTTCTTTGTAATGTGTATGGCAATACCATCTGTATATTAAAGTTGCGATGCAATATATTGTTGCCAATAAAAGTCCATAAACTATAAGCTTGTCATGAAGGGTATATTGCAGGTAGAAAGCTATCCCTAACTTAGCAAAAGATTCTAATGTATATATGATTGAGATAACAAAAATATCTTCATGCGAATTTATTGCAGCAACATAGGGAATGACCGTAATAGAACAAAATGTACTGGCTACCATGCAATGGAATACGAAATAGGCGGTTGATAATCTGTGAGGTGGAATATTTAAAAAACCGTTGAACAAGAATACTCCTAATACCTCAAGAAGCAAGACAAACGCACATCCCCAAATCAAATGAATTTTTATGCTGGACTTGAATATGGTAGCAAGTAGTTCGATGTCTTTTTTTCCAATGGCATTAGACATATATCGTCGTGTAGATTGAGACATGGCATGGGTAAGGAAAGAGAGCATAGCAATGACTCCTGCTACTACATTATAGATGCCAAAATCATTCTCTCCTAATTCGTTTAATATAATTCTTGTTGAGTACAGTGTAATGCCCAAAGTGAGAACCGTCTTGGCATACATGATACTTGTATTAAAAATGATTCTTTGAGATGCTAACATGAAATCTTTTTTGTCGTTGTAAATAAATGAATCAAAAACAAGCGCTTGTATGCTTGCTATTATCAGCTATTGCCGTAGAAACAATGGCTAATAGGATAGTGATATAAGTACTAAAAAATCGCTGCTTGTCATCAGTGGTGAATTCGTGTATTTGAATACTAAAAATATCTTTTTTAGTATGTTTCGACCGTAAGTCTCTCATAACGCCTCATGACAGTTAACCGCCTGTGAATACAGGTGTTACTAATCATGAGATAATTATTGAGATTAAATTTTTCTTCCGTGAAATATTAAGGCATGGTGTTGTCGGGGCTTACACCAGCTCTTTGAAGTCAACTGTAAAGTTTGCTTTTTTGTCTGGTACGGGAACGTAATGCAATGTCAGTTCCGGTACATTCATCGGGGAATAGAATTTCTTGCAATTGCTTTCCGGCATGCAATATTTTTTGTCTCTATGGAGGTTGTAGCATAAATTACAAATTTTATTCCCTGCCTCTTTTTGCCTTGAGAGGAGAGCTTGTTGTTCTGTGTCCGGTGCAAAAGAGGCGATTATTCCTTTTATAATCCATTCTTCAGGGTTGTACGACTGCAACAAACTCAATAAAGAATGGAGCTTGAGGTATGAACCGATAATTTGGTCTTTGGCTTTGGCTATCTGTTGAGTGGAAAAAGAACTCTTCAACTCGCATAGATAAATATATTTCTGTCCACCGTGTTCTGTGAAGAATATTCCATCGCAGTCATCTTTCAAAATGGCTTTTGAACCTGCTTTTTTAAAAATGGAGGTGTTGTCTTTCACGATTACGTTTGGGATGACAATGCCGTTCATTCCGTTCACGGTCAGACGTTGGAATGTGTTGGGCTTGCCGCTATTGCTTGCTTCGTCAAAAGTATGATTTAGCTCTACAACCCCATTTGAAGCATAGGTGGGGTATATTTCATTATATTCCTTAATCAGCTGCTCCATTCAGTTCGCATATTTTGTCGTAAACGTATGAACTGTCTGTCAGTTGGTTTTCCAATACTGAACGGAACGTGTCAAAAGGTATTCCACTTTGGGTGTCCTGCTCTATTATACTTACCGTCTTGTCCGGGTTGCGTTTGAAATAGTATGCTTTTACAAGTTCCGATGAAATAGTTACTTCCGGATTATAGTGATGTTCATGGCAGAAGGTTTCGTATTCATCCTTGTCGAGCCTGTCCTTCAACAAATCCAAGCGGAGAAGGTCATTTATCCGGCGGAGAAAGTAATCACTGTGAGTGGTCACTTGAAAACGGCATCCCTTATGCAAAAGTTGGGCCAATATGTCTGCTACTTTTATCTGGAGTTCCGGATGGAGGTTGGTTTCCGGTTCCTCAAACATAATGGAGTAGTCGCCTACTAATCCTTTTTGGAGCATGATGGCAAAAGGAGCGAGTTCCTTGATGGAAGCTGCACCGGCCATGATGGGGATTTCTCCGTAAGGTTGCTGTTCGTAGTACAAGTCATTGTTATGGAGGTTGATTGTTCCGTCTATCAGTGTCCGACTCAAAACAGAACCGTAATCATTCGTTGCCTCATTTCCCGGAGATGCTGTCTTAAGGCTGGATAAGTCCCACATGAATTCTTTGTACATTCCGGTCAGGGCGCTTCTGCCGATGTCGTTCAGACAGACGATTCCCCCGCGTGAGGGCGGCAACAAGAAGGTGCTTCTTTGGTTGATTCCGAATATTGATTTTATATATTCGGTGAAAAGAAACATATAAGGAATTCCATCCCATTCCGTAGAATTATAAGGAAGGCGGAGGGGTAAGTCATTATTTATTGATACAGTATCGTAATACTTCATCTCTCCATCCATTTCCAGCACTTCTTTGGCATAGGTGAATTTGTATCGGTCTGTTGATAATCCGTTGAATTTGATGGAAACTTTTCCTTCTAAAGCATAATATCCAAGCATCTTTCCCACGTATTTGATGGCAGACCGGTTACACCATGTTTCAAATTCTTGCAACGTGAATTCATAGAGTACGCCTTGGTTTGCATCGGGCAATTGCTCTTTATGCTTGTCGTACGAGGCATTGTTCTCTGCAAAAAAGCCAGACATGTCATTGTTGCACAACACTCTGTATATGTAGTGCACAAGCAATGCGGTGTAGCTCTTTCCCGTTCCCGATTCACCGGAGAATACCATAAATGGCTTCAGTTCTATTCGAGAGTCGCGTATAGGACCAATATTTTCTATATGGATTTCTATGTTGCCAGTCATTCTGTTTTTCTTTCTTGCAAAGAAACAAATTTCCTTCCGCTTTTCCTAATTGTTTCCGTTTTTTTCTCCGAGTTGACACCTGTGTCACCCCTTAAACACAAATACATGTTACGCGAGCGAGACAAATTATCAATATGCACAAAAGTACGTCAGTTAGCAAAGTGCGTCAAGTTAGAAAATAGAAAGGGTATCCATTTATTATACTAATTGGGCCTTTTCAATATATTGCTTCCATTGGCATTCTCCCAATCCAATATATCTTGATATAATTGCGTTTGAACGAATGCTTCTAAACGGAAACATGGGTGCAATCTGTTTCGAATGCTGTTTTCGTTTTCTTGCCTATGGGTTAAGTTGCCGGCTTTGAGATGATGGCAGAAACGTTTTATGAAATCATGTCCATTAGTCAGTTCATATTCACAACAAGGGGAGTGGTCTCTTTGAAATGATTCAATGTCATTAGCTGTAATAATTCTGTTTGGATTGGATTTCGGAAGAATTTGTGTATGTATATATTCGAAATCTTTTAATTGCTCGGAAGAAAGCCCTTCAACGCTAAATGTCTTGAAATTATATTTTAAATGCTCACAGTAGTTGTACCATTTAAAATAGGAAAGAATATTTAGTTCTTGAAAGATTTGTTTCCATAAATCTTCATTGTATGTTATAGCCAGATTTTCAAATATCTCCTGACGGGTGCTTTCGTTTTTCAGGCACATCATTTCATAATCGTGTGCATCAGCGTAAAAGATATTATCCTCTGTGGGAAAAATGTGGCATAAACGGGCAAAATCACTGTCTTTGATGGCAATATTCTTTATCTTTCCTTGCAGGCAATTATAGACTTTTCTAAAAGCTCCGCAACCGCCACTTGTTTTAATTTCGCTATTCGAATCTTGAAAGAATTTATAGTAGAACTCTCGGTCGTCTTTTCCTTCCACCAAGATTAATGTCTTGTGAGCTTTTGAAGGCGTCTTCCATTCCAGCAGATACTGGTTGGCTGTTATTATAGGATTATTTACACTCTGCAAATTCTGCATGGTTGTTCTCTTCGTTGTTTGTGTATAGGTCACAGGATATATCCCAATGTTCGTTGATGAAAGCAGGGGAGTGGGTGGCTATAATAATTTGGCATTTTAATTCTTCTGCCATTTTCTGATAGTCTTCAAGCATTTGGCTGACCCATGCCATGTGTAATGAGTTTTCGGGTTCATCAATTAGCAATACGGTACGCATATCAGTCGAAAAAGCCAATTTGTAGTACAAGATAATCAAATTTTGCTCTCCGCTGGATAATTTGCGGAGTGGAACTTCTTCCCCTTTATCGTTTATTACGCTGACCCCTTTGACTTCATTTAATTTGATTTTCTTATTTGAAAGGACTTTGCCTGAGACAAAACGGTCAAAAAGGGAAAGTTGCTTATAGAATTTATCAAATGAAGACATTTTTTGCTCCATATCATCAATGTAGAGTGAGAGCACATTTTGTAAATGTTCGGGATATTCTTCCAGAATATCAATTTGGGGCATCAATCCGTATTCTTTGTAATTGTTGATTTTTGCTTTTAATTTTGATAGCTTTTCTTGAAATTCTGCCTCTTTGTATTTATTATATGTTCCTTCTACTAAGCGTTTGATGAATGTGCTGTCTATTTTTTGGCTTTCTGATGCGAACTCCATTTGTTGCTTTGCGAACTCTTTTATCAGTTGTGCGGCAATATCGTCGATTTCAAATTGATTTAATAATCTTCTTCGTCCATCATAACCGGAATGTTGTGTAGAAGCGATAATCCGTTGCTCTTTTATAAAAGAGCATTTCCGCTCTTGCAAAAACATCCGGATATTTTTACTTTTTTCCAAGATAGAAATATCTGAATCTATATTGTATTCTTTGTTTAACAGTTCTTCTATATCATATTCTTCAGTCTGTCTGTATGACAGGGTAGGGAGGAGCTGTCGCCTTAAACGGAGTATGTCTGAATAAGAAAGAGAAAATTCTTCTATATAAGCTTCATCACTTTCATTGGCGTTTAAACGGAAAAAAACTTTTTCTTTTAGTGAAGCGGGCGTTCTGTCTTCACGATTGTTGTCTTCTGCCTCGATTCTCTTTTTTTGTATGGATATATTCATTCCATTTCGGAAGAATATTTGAATTTCCTTGAATTTCAGAAGATAGAAAAACCAAAAATTACAGGTTAGTAGATTATTGATTATTTTTAAGAATGTAGTTTTTCCATATCCGTTAGGACCGGTAATAATTGTTACGCGCTGATTTTCCGGAAATTGAATATCATAGTTGTAAGTGTCATACAATTGCCGGATTAGAATGCGTGCTATCATATATTATATAGTTTTTGTAAAGTAGTTTGTAAAGCGTCGCTTACCGTACAAGCTGTATCTCTGTATATGTTCTTGTTCTCTTCGGAAGTAACAACTGCGGTGTAATGTGGATAGTCTGTTCCTTTGCTGCGGTTGTTTCTCCAATTCATGGGACGTAGATTCTCTATGTGGTTTCCACCTCCCAGTTCTTCAGGATATACATGGTCTATTTCCCATCCCAAAATATTGTCGGTATCTCCATAAGCTTCACGGGAAATCCATGCTCCGGCAAAATCCTGACGATATAAACTCGCATTATATCCGTCTACGATAATACCTTTTTCCCAAATCCTTTGAATCGCTTCAGGAGTTGTTAAATCAGATATATAATTATTTGCCATTGTAGTTTTTTCTATATTCAACGTCCAAAGGTAGATAAAGTTTTTTATTTATCTTGTATTAGATTCTTTTTTTATTCTTTTCCTAATTCTTTTTCTTGTTTTTTCCCGAGTTGACACCTGTGTCACCCCTTAAACATAAATATCCGTTACGCGCGCGAGACAAATTATCAATATGCACAGACCTGTATCGTTTGTGTGTGATAAATATTAGCCTAATAGGGAGTATTGGAAAAAGGGTGCCACAAGTGTCAAGGCCTCGAGTGAGGTTAAGGTTTCAAGACTCCCGTGTGGATTCTATAATTCCTCAAATCCTTCTCCAGGCAATCTGCTACCTCTTTCTCAAAACTCTCCCTTTCTTGGTCTGTTTTCGGGAACGACCTCCAGAAATGCGTTATGGCATGTATCTGGTTGATGTTGTTGCTCAGCCCTTTTTTAAAAGGTTGTAGGTTCTGGTACTCATCATCGTTGCTTGGGCGATGGTCTCGTTGGTCAGATGTCTGCCGTTAACGAGCTGTTCTTTCTGGCATTTGCTCAGAAAAGCTCCGAATGCCGGTGTCACCGGCTCTTTCTTTGTCATGTTGACTCTTTTAATTGTTAAACAATAATAAAAACAAACGAAATCATTTCCATGTAGTGGAAACGACCGGACTTGTGTATCTGGGCACTTATGCGTTCCTTCGCGTCGTAATTTTAAACATAAACAAAAATCAGTAAATTATGGAACACCGCAATATCAGCCTTTTCAGAGGCTATTCGGATACAGAATCAGTAGAAACTTCTCTTGAAGAAATAGTCAACATCATTAAATGCGACGCTGCCCTGCGAGACCGCACCGAGAAACATCGCTACTACTTGCAGCAAGACCTGCGTAAGGATGCCGACCGCGAGAAGTCCGGCTGTCCCTGCTTCGCTGTTGCCGTCTGCTTTGAAGGTGGGAAGACCCGCGAACATATCTGTGCCTGGACCGGCTATACCTTGGTCGACCTGGACCATATCGCTCCCGAGCGGATGGCTGCCACACTGACATTGATTTGTGCCGACAAGTATACATTGATGGCCTACACCACCATCAGCGGTCATGGCATCCGTATCATCTGCCGCATCGATGACCTGAACGGAGCGGAAAAGGGAAAAGCCTTCCGGCAATACGCCAAGTATTTCAATCAAGTCAACGACTACTATTCCTGCCTGGTGGGCTTCGAAAGCGACGGGCAGTGCAAGAATGCTACCCGTATCAGTGGACTGGCTTCCGACCCTCATGTATATTACAATCCCAGTGCCGCTTCTTTTGTTTTGCAAGATAGTCCGATTGCTCCCCAACCGCAGGATGGCGCTTCCGAAGCTGTGCCGACAAAGCGCAACAAACGTTTGGAGAAGGTGGTGAAAGCTGCCGAACGCCTGCTGGAAGAGGAGGGAGTGAGTTATTGTGAACATCATCATAACGAATATGTGATGCGCATGGGTTATCTGCTCAACCAGTACGGAGTGGCTCGGAAGACAGCCGCCGCTTGGGCAGCGGAGCACTTTCCCGACTATGACGGGGATGTGGCAGCTGTCATCGGCTCCTGCTACGCGAATACCGGGGAGCATGGTATCCGCTCCCTTGTCCGCAGGGGAGAGGACGATGAAAAGTTTGCCACGGTGGCAGATATCGAGCAGTTCCTTTCCGAACAGGCGAAGTTCCGCAAAAATACGGTGAGCGGCAAGTTCGAAGTCCTGATGGCCGACTGCGGAGAGGAGTATGCGGAGCTGACCGACCGCTACGTCAACACGTTGTGGAGCCGCATGAACAAGGCAGGGATGCTTGCCCGCATTGCGGACATACGTTCCGTGCTCGATTCGGAGTACACGCCGCTTTTCAATCCCTTTGTAGCCTATCTGGAGGGGCTGCCTGCTTGGGACGGTACTACTGACCCTATTGCCCGTCTGGCTGCCGGCGTACATGTGAAGGACGACCAGAAGCTTTTCGGCATCTATTTCAAGAAGTGGCTGGTGGCCACCATTGCTTCGCTGCTCGATACCAAGGTGGTGAATCATGAGATTCTGGTCTTCATCGGTAAGCAGGGCATCTACAAGACTACCTGGATGCAGCGTCTGCTTCCTGTCGAACTTCAGCGTTATTTTTATGTGAAAAGCAACAGCCGGCGCGTCAGCAAGGACGACCTTTTTACGCTGACCGAGTTTGCACTGGTATGCCTTGAAGAGCTGGAGGAGATGACCTCTGCCCAGGTCAGCCAGTTGAAGGCCATCACCGGCATGACAGACGTGAACGAGCGTGCCGCCTACGGGCACTTCAAGGAGAGCCGTCCGCATATAGCCAGCTTCTGCGGCACGAGCAACAACGTCACCTTCCTCAACGACCTCAGTGGCAACCGCCGTTGGCTTCCCTTCGAGGTGGATTCCATAGACAGTCCTTTCGATTATCCCATAGACTATGCCGGAGTGTATGCGCAAGGCTATGCCCTCTGGAAGAGCGGCTTCCACTACTGGTTTGAGCAGGAGGAGATTGATGCCGTGAATCTTCATAACCGTTATTTTGAGGTGCCCTGCCTGGAGCGTGAGCTCGTTCAGGTGTACTATCGCCGCCCCATGCCGGGCGAGGAGTGCATGTTCTTGACCAATGCCCAGATACTGGGACATATCAACATAGGTATCCGGCAACCCTTGAGTCCCACGCGCCTCGGTCTGGTGATGAAGCAGGAGGGCTATGAGGCTGTCCGTTCCGGTGGCCGCCGTGGTTATCGGGTGGTCGAGCTGAAAGGGGATGAAATCTACCGCAACCAATGCGCCATGGCGCGCTATGTGGGGGATTGATTCTTTCACGGTTTTCCTAAATACCTGAATATAAGTTCCACCTGCAGGGAGGTGAATATTTTCTGGGAGCCTTTGTAGCCGGTATGCCGCAGGGCTTCGTCCAGTTCCAAATTCAGCTTCATCCATTTGGACAAGCGGTTGAGTGCGGATGCCGGTGAAATGGTGGGGGCGTATGCCTCTGCCAGTTCACGTTTGTAATAGGGACGGACGGGCCACTCTTTGCCGGGGATATTTTCGTAGTCTTCAACGTACTTCATAAACAATACTTTAACAGGTTAATACACTGTAAATGTACGGAATTTTTTCTGTATACCCATTGCCGGAACCCGGTATAATCTTACCTAATCTCACATTTTCCCACATCCCTTCATATCACTTCACCGCATCTCTTATTCTGCCCGGAGGTACGTCGTATCTTTGTTCTGTCAGACGATGAGGGGTGAAGATTAGTAATCGTGACGCGCGAAGATTAGTAATCGTAAGCCCCTGGGATTAGTATCGTCTCCCTATCTTTTAATTTTTAACTTATAATTTTTAATTTATGATTAACTACAGTATCGTGATGCGTGGCAATCCTACCGATAAGACGGTTGCCAAAAAAGCGTACGCAAGTGCGCAATATTCGGAAGTGATGGACATCAACCGCTTTGCCGAGCATATAGCCAGTCATGGCTGCGTGTACAAGCGTTCGGATATCGTTGCTATCCTCACCATGTCCGTGGATTGCATGCGGGAGCAGTTGCTGGCCGGACAAAAAATCCAGTTGGGCGACCTGGGGAGTTTCTACATCAGCATCAACAGTATCGGCGCGGCTTCTGCCAAGGAGTTCAATCCTGCCATCCATATCCGTAGGCTGAATGTGAACTGGACCTGCGGCCAGCGTTTTGGAGAGCTGCTGGAGGAGGCGGAATTCAATCTGGTGGCAACCCGAAGTGCAGCCCGTGCCGTGGTGAAAGCCCTGAAGGCCGGAAAGACTACCGTGGACCTGACCGGAGCCACTGGCGGGGGTGAAGATGCCGGTGGAGGCAGCAACCCGGGAGGCGGTTCGGACGGAGACCAGGGGGAAAATCCGTTAGGATGAAACGAAAAGACAAAAGAGAGAAAATAAATATGTTCTTCTGTCTAAAAAATGCAGCTAACCATAGTATTTAATTCCTTAATTGCAAATTGTTATGAGTGAGAAAACAAAATCAAAATCTGTATGGGGCATTGTCCTCAAAGTGATTATTACCGTGGCCACTACCTTGGCCGGAGTGTTTGGCCTGACTTCCTGTATCAACCGTTAGCCGGATGAAAGCAGGCAGTTTCTATCAGAACTATCGGGAGGTAACCCTCCTGGTAGTTCATTGCAGCGCTACGCGCTGTGACCGTCACTTCTCGGTGGAGGCGCTTCGCCGCAGTCATCTGGCACGGGGCTTTGCCGATATCGGTTATCATTTCTACATCACCCGTGACGGCGAGGTGCATATCTGCCGTCCGGTTCATCAGATTGGAGCCCATGCCACCGGCTGGATATTCTTAGTATTTATTTAACCATCTTGTTACTTAGTGTACAAAAGTACTATCTATTATACATTACATAATACGTGGGAAAATGTGGCAGGATAAACTGGTTATTCTTTCAATAAGTTATGTTCTAGCAACTTGGAGTGAACACTATCCCATAACTCCTTTTGCTTCTCATTCAACATATCTACAGATATGAACGTAGTACCACAAAACACAATATCGCTATATCTTATTACTGGTATTAGTCCGAATTTAGTCCAAGCAAAATAATTATCGTTATATTTATCTGATATGCCAGTGTTACATAGATACATTTCTTCATTGATATTAATAAGCGTCTGTATGGAGTGTTCCAGTATATCGAACATCCGACCTCTTAAATCATACTTTATGCCATTTGCCACTACTCTTTTACGGAATCTGGATAACAAATGCTGCGATAGAATAAAGGTATTATTCAAATTGATATAAACAAAGTCGGTAGTATTATTACCTCTTCTCATATATCCTACTATAAAGAACTGGTTAGTATTCTTATAGAATACAAAGAAGTAATATCCTCGTATGGCAGTAACTTTCATACGCCATTCATCACTACTAGTATCGCCTAGATTAGTAATGAAATCTATCATTTCTTGGCTATATGCCAGATTAAATAAATTCTCTGCGTATTCTGTTATATTCATGCCTTATAAATTAAAAAGGCTACCACCGAAGTAGTAGCCTAAAACATTAGTTGCGGTATTTGGAAAGAAAGGCTTCTCTAACTTCTGGTGAAGCATCCTGCAATATGCTATCAAATTTGGAAAGATTCAGTTCCATATCCAAATCGTTAGGATTCAGTTTTACAACTTTCTCCAAAAATTCAACATACTTTCTATAGGCTTCCAGATACTGTTCCGCTTTTCGGATTAGCTGTTCACCAGTTTCTTTAGCAGAAAACCACCTTCCACACAAATCGGCTTGCTTTTGGCGACCTTCATTGATAACCTGTACAAATGTTTTAGCTGACACGTTTAAATTCTGATTCATAATAAATATGTATTAAAATGTTATACGGCAAAATTACCGCTAAAGCAAATGCCGCCGTATCAGCATTACAAAGGTATGTAATATATCTATATGTGTGGTAATTTTGCACCATTAGATTATCATATATTAACAAAAACGTCTTGTTAGGCATAATATGAACCACATACTAAAAAGTACTATAAGACATTTTTATCAACTAGTAGTAGTAATCTATTCCAATCCAGTACTAAAATCAATGTACTATTAAAACACTAGTAGTACTACTGTAACCACTTATCTAGCTAATGAATCTGATACTCTAGAGGACACAAAGACAACCGGGTAACTGACTGCCTTTTTTTATTGCCGTTTTTTACCTACTAATCAAGTTATATAGCACCTACTTCAATATATCCGCTAGTCGCTAATATACAACCATTTAACTATCTATTCCGAATATCGCCTATCCGTCAATAGCCATAAATATAAACTATTGACAAAAGAAGTGCATAAAGTCACTATTCTTGTCTGTTAGCTTGCTTACAGAAGAAAATAACGGCAATATAGCGATATAGGTAAGCTGGCTATAGAAAGTATTCCTTTGATTAGGTACACCGTCCAGAGGTGAGTATAATCGTACAGAGATAAAAAGATTGGAATTACCACGAGCAGGGGTATATCCAGAACTGCCTAGAGTAATTCAAGCACTATAGATTTTACAGTATATAATGAAACCAACCTAAAACAATTCAATTATGGAGTATTACACGTTTGAACAATTAAAGGAAATGGCTTTCAAGGATGGCATTACCGGCAATAAGGTAGCTGTTGGTATATGGGCTAAAATGAACGGCTTTCTAAAGAAAAAGAAGCAGATAAACAAGCGTAGAATTACATTCTACTTTAAACTGGATGATTGGCAACCTCAAAATGTATAACAGCCAAAGCCTTTCTATAAGGCTGCATCAAAAACAGCACATAATACCTATTCCGGCATACATATAGCCAGCCAGATAACACAAGGAAGTAAATTACAGATGTTTTTTAAAGATAGTCTTAGTGAAGTGGTACTAAGGAAAAATGAACCGTAGTCTATGGGAAATTTGACACCAAGTATAGGGGAAAAATGATACTCTATACATTACTACAATACTAACATTACAACTTAGATAATTCAGTGCTTCGCACTTCATTATCAGATTTTGAGCTTTCGTAGATAAGTAACTAATAACAAAAACGTAACATTATGATGATATACAACAACAGACTGTTCAATACCAGAAAGGAATTGAAGCGGTATCTAGGTGGGACACGTAAATACAACAAGGCTCTGAAAAACGGAGAGATTTATAACATATACCAAGAAGAATCAAATAACCAACCGTTTGCGCACAATGGAACAACAATATACGACACTGACAAAAGACATTAATAATGTAGATAATAAAGATGCCATAGTATATGCCTATATAAAATCAAGGATGAATTATAAAACTTCCATTGCGGATAATGTTACAGAAAAGGAGATTTCCGAAAAACTAGGCATATCATTAAGCACTGTAAAAAGAAGCGTTGAAAGGCTAAAGAAGAATAAGAATCTTATTGATAAAGTAATAAGTAACAATGTGATAGCAGAGGGAAGCTACAAGACGTACAATAAATATCATGTGGCAAAATGTAATGAAGACTTCTTCTATATCTATAACAGTTTCTTTAATGATGATATGAACATAGCAAAAGCCAGTGAACGAACTAAATTAAAGAACTTCTTGCTTAAATTAAAGACAATATGTAAAAAGGAAACGAACAAGTATATAAGTGAAAGTCCGTATCTGGATGGGCTTAACAAAACGGAACTTTCTAAAAAACTGGGCATTGATACAAAGACATTAAATAAATATCTGGAAATGGCAGTCAATGCAGGACAGATAAAATATATAACTAATGGTTTGCTGATACTGAACAAGTCCATTATTCCAGATTTTAAGAAAGATGATACAGATACAAGAATCTATCATATTATTTATGACTGGTGCATTGATAACGGTGTTGTTCCACCAGACAGAAACGATGAAATAACAGTAATGGAAGATGGCAGTGTCAGAAGAAGAAACAGATTGCTTGCTGAACTAGCTTGTAAACTGGTTTATATGAAAGATGAAGAAATTAGGAGTTTGCTAACTAATAGAATAACTTCCGAAGAAATAACTTTGGAGTATATAGCTAAAGTGCTGAATATAAATAACAAGAAGAAAGAAGATATACAGTATTCCGTCATGCTTGACTAAACTAGCTAATCACCTATATACAGTTTAGCTAAAAGTCAAGAAAACAGATATATAGGGCATCTTATAAAAGCTCCTTAATAGCATAAGTACAAATCACTTTCTTCATGCCTTTTGACGATATCTTCTTTTCTTAAAGAAGAAAAGACACTATCATAATGTTTAATTAAAAGTCTGACAGAAAAAGGATTGTCTGGTTCTCCTATGAGTAAATCCTTCTTTTCAATATCCCAGTAGTCATGGCATCTATTAGAATTTACAGGTATTTTTCTTTTTCCGTTTTTTTTCTTTTCCATTTTCGCACTGGGCATTCTAACTAATTCAATTTCTTTTTTCAATTTCTTTATTGCTTCTATAAATTGAATAGAAAAACAGTCTTGGGCTTGAGTAATTGTACGTATAATCTCATATACTCCTAAAGTCCAGAACCAAGAGAGGAAAGAAGCCTTCCCAATATATTCAGAATTTATTTTTAAATCAGAAAAGCCTTTATCCAAATTTGATAAAATTTCAATCCCTGTTGAATTTATCCAATTATTTCGCTCCGAAAGAAAAAAAGAAAACTTCAGTAAGGGTTCTCTTTCAAATATTTCTTCTTCTGTTGGGGCTATTAAGCATCTTTTCTCCATTTTTTGAGTATTGATATTATTTTTAATGATACAAATATACGAAATTCATTGAAAAAATGTCCGAATAAGAGTTTGTTCATATTTCCATCTTTGCTTTTAACTATATTTTTACGTCCCTCGCCATTAAAAAGGTCAGTAGCTAAAATATTACATAGTGACTGGCTCTCGTGCCCACAACCCACTTAGTCCCCCTCTGTATATTGATATAAAAAAAGAATTATTAATCATTTAAACTTTTATCAATATGAATAATTTAGTTATCATGCCAACAGAGAAAAGAACTTTGAATTTAGGTGAGTATGCAGAAGAAGCTACTATAATTGTGGAAGAAACTGCAAAGCCTAGTGTTACCTTTTTGGAAGCCAATACAGATTCTATCACACTGGAAGAACTTGCAAACAAATGTGTTGTGCCTACTTGGGCTAACTTGGAATCAACCATTTCACACCAAGACTTTATTTCTTGTGTGCATGAGGCTGCAAGTTCATTCTATGCAGGTGAAAAGGTGAGCTTTCCCGAAATACGAGTTTCACACATAGTACGTGGCAGAATACCGTCCGCGCTTGGTAAGAAAGCAAGTGAACTGTTAGAATGTGAAAAGACACAATTCTATCAAAGACTTGCTTTTGCTTTTACTGTTCCAACCATTTTTGAAACGATAAGAGGACAAAAACTTGAACTGTGCATAGGTGGGGTAAGAAATTACAGTGACTTGAATCTGTACCGTTCTTCCAAAGGCTTAGAAAAGTTTTCCGTCTTTATTGGCTGGAGAATGAGAATTTGCTCTAATCAGATTCTTACTGGTGAGGGTGTGAGGTTCAACATGGAAGTAACCAATATCAATGAACTTTACAGAAATGTACTGGAATTGCTTAACGGCTTCAATGCTGCCAAAGAAATACATTTGATGCAGACATTATCAGATACTTATCTATCTGAAACACAGTTTGCACAAGTGGTAGGCAGAATGAGAATGTACCAGGCACTTTCACCAGCAAGACAGAAAGCAATACCAAGACTTCTAATCACTGACAGCCAAATAAATAGTGTGTGTCGTGATTATTACACAAATGAAGTATTTGGAGTGAAAGATAATGCTATATCCCTTTTTGATTTTCATAATTTACTCACACAGTCAAACAAAAACAGCTACATAGACAGCTATTTACAACGTGGGGTAAATGCTACAGAGGTAAGTGTTGGACTGAACAATGTATTGCAAGGACTGGATAATAAATATTCTTGGTTCTTGGGCTAAGCTAATCAATGAGAGGACATCTACTTATTAGGTGTCCTTTCTTTTTTAATAACTTAAAAATACTACAGAATGAATGATAATGGAAAACTAGTACTATGGAGCATACTAGTAGTATTGCTACTAATAATAATTGGTGTTATCAATCCTTTTTTATTGATACTGATTATATCTATCTTTATTTATGTGCAATCTTAGTTACACTTTCTAATAGAAGTGAAAGTAATTTGATAATCAGACTATTACAGAATGATTTCCGAATTTACTTTCACTTTTATAGTTAAACCTACAAAATTGAAACAATATGAGTTTGAAGAACAGTTATACAACAAGTGACTGCCTACAGTGGGACAGTGCCACAAATTTAGTGAGAAAGTTATATCGAGATAAGAACTATAGGATAAGCCTGCTTGTTGGGTGTGGCATATTTTTTGGTTTACGCATCTCTGACCTATTACAACTTACTTGGGAAATGCTTTTGAGTAATGATGCAAAATTTACCATTACTGAAAAGAAAACAAGCAAACGTAGGGAAGTGAGAATTAATAAGGAGTTTCAGAAACATATCAAAGACTGTTATACCGCTTTGGATATTCAAAACTTGAATGAGTTCTGTTTTTTATCGGGAAAAGGCAGGAACAAGGTCTATTCTATCCAGTGGATAAACATTGTACTTAAAGAGCTGAAAAGCAAGTACAATTTAAAGATAGACCATTTCTCTACCCATTCCCTTAGAAAGACTTTTGGCAGGAAAGTGTTTGAATCTTCTGAAAATGCTGAATTGGCTTTAGTTAAACTGATGGAATTATTTAATCATTCAAGTGTAACCATTACTAAAAGATACTTGGGACTTAGACAAGAAGAACTGTTAAATACTTATGACTGTTTGAGTTTCTAATCAGTGGGACAAAGTTTGAAATTTCTGTTGTTATCATACCATTTTCAGAAATAGAGAATTTTGTCCCGTTCTCTAATATACAGTAACTTTCAAAAACTGCAATGTAAGAGAAACTGTAAATAATGGTTATATATAAATCTGATGGGACATGATTCCAAGCCAAACAGATTGCGATAACGTAGCTAATTTCTCACTGATGCAAGCGTAAGAAAATTATCTTTTAAAAAAGGCATGATACGGCTTGTAGCTTATAGTATGTTGATTTCTCGGAATTATTTATAAGCATCGAACAGCCATACTAATCTGCAATATCAGAAAAACAGCTATAATGTTTATAACTGATAGTAGGTATGAGTTTTAAAAATTATCGTCTTATATGCCCACTTCTAATTTTTATACCGCTATCAAGTTATATAGATTAGATACTGATTTTATTGATTATTTAGTTAGACTGTAAACCTATATACCTTGTATATAATAGAAGATATTCATTTTTCAATCTGTAGAAACTACGGGTACTTTTTTGGGGAAGAAATCTTCTTATAGTTCCCGTTCAAAAAAAGTACCTGCTTATGCAATTACAAAGAAAAGAAGCTGATACTACCTAATTACTTACTACAGATATGTTTTGGAACACTTGAAACTGCATTTATCAGCGTTTTAGCTTTAGCTATTCAAAACCTTTCGCTAACTTTGCAGCAATTTCAGAGGTCTTAATGCGTTAAGACACTGAAAGGACATATTTAACGAAAGGTGTTATTGAGATTATCTTCTATAATCAAATCTCGCAAATTTGAAAAGGAACGAAGATGATAACAATAGCACCACACTGTAGCTATATCTGCTCTCATATTTTTATGTGGGCTTTTGATATTGTCTATTGGTGTGGGATGCTATTGTTTTATCCGTTCCAAGGGCAATGCGAGAGCCTGATTATAGGATAAGACAAATATAGTTCCCACACCTTATTTTTTATCCGCTTTCTTCGGGGAATTTGGGAAGCATAACAATTTTATAATGAAAAAAGTATTGATTTTGATTTGTGCTTTCTGTATGTCTGTAACAGAACCTACAATCGCCTTAACAAGAGAAATCTTGATTGCTGAAAATATGCAACAAGGAAATTGGGAAGAATTAGGGAAAGTATCTCTCAAATTCCATAAAGAGGGTGGAAACTATATGGGAATGTTTTCAGAAGGTATATTGTATGTTCGAGTTATTGGTGAACGAGCATTCTATAGGGTGAAAATAGAAACCATGTACGAGGTTAAATTCTATTCTGTTGCTGTTGGTGAATATGTTGTTGAGGGAAAGAAATATAATGCAAAAGTAGCCGAGGACTATTATTTTAATATCTAAATTCTTGTCAAAGGCATATCTTACCTATTGGTTATTATTCACGAATTAAAGAAATAAAAAAACAAGTAATACAATTATGAAAAAGTATTTATTAGGATTATTGTTACTTCTCGTTTCATGTGGAATAGGTAAAACCTATCTATATGAATTAGACTTTACGGAAGATAAAGATAGAAAATCGGGAAATATATTCAATGTGTTCGTACATGACAAAAAAGGTAACGCTTTTGATGGAACAGCATGGTCAAGTGATGGAAAAACCCTATCCATAGAAGTAAACAATGGTATTCTTGTTTGCTTAAAAATGTATTATGAAAATGGCCAAATAGCCACATACAGTACATTGCAACAACGTACTTGTTATGATAAGGATGGAAACGAGATAAGCGAAACAGATTTTAGAGCAGGAATAGATTCTGAAACTTTGTCACGTATGAGGATGGCTTCAATGGAGTTAGAAAAAAGATAGCTTAGATAACAACGTAACATGATTCAAGCCAAAGTTATATATAACTAAAATAGTTAAGCATGAACAAGTTAAATACGTGCATATTGTTTTTTACTATGATATTCCTTAATACTACATATATATTTGCAGACATTGGTAATCGTGGTAGATGGGATAACGGTGGAACTTCTAATTTTGGGATGTCCTTATGGGGACTTTTCGGCATTATTGTAGGAGGATTCTTAGCATATTGCTTTATTAGAAATGGTTTAGAGAATGGATTCAAGGATAAGGAACTGAACCAAACTGGGTGTATGTCAATAATTGCTACTATTGTTGGATTATTGGTTTTAGTATCTATGTGTTCACATTAAATAGAAGTATGGTATGAAATTCAAAGTCTTAGCATTCATATTAATCGCATTCAGTATCAATCTATATGCTGATGAATACAAGTTTGATTATGCAGTTATAGACAATGAGAAAGTAACGACTGTAAGTGCTTCAAACATTACAGCTCATCTTATTAGTGAATCTAAAGCCACTGTTACTTATAAAAATGAAACCGTTACTCTAATATCTAAAGATGGTTACGAATACAAAGGCTTTGGTGAAAGTGGAGTGGTAATCGTTTCTAATAGAGTGAATGGTGTATTAAGTAGAATTACCATAGGAGGAACTTTTAGAGGACAAACCGTTATACTTGTTTATAAGCGGATTAATAACAAATAATATCTTGATAATTATGGATATTCTCAAATATATTGTATGTCTGATTATTGCAGCTATCATTTATTTCATAGTCGGGCTTATTGCTTGGAATATTGTATGTTCATGGGTTGATATATCATCTTGTACATTGGTGGAAATTAGTAATTATAGAATATACACATACTCTGGAATAGCCCTTATTTCCGCAATTATAGCTGAAATAAGAGCAGGAATAAAGAATGGACGTGATATGGATGGAGCATGTACGATTCTGTTTATCACTGGATTTCTTGCATTTATGGCTAATCATTGGGAAAGTATGTGGGATAGTGTCGCTGTTATCCTAACTATTTTATACAATATTATAAATATTGCAATAATGGCATATTGCTTTTATAAGAGTAATGAATGATATTTACATAAACTACCATGAAAAATACTGTTATCCTTTTAATTAGCATAGCTACATTCATAGCTTGCACTAAACAAAAAGTAAAACAGGTTTCTACCATAGACAGCACTTTACAAGTAAGAGTTGATTCTATCCTGCAAAATAAGCTGTCCGAACTTAATGCTACAATAGGGCAAGCTATTGTAATGGAAGCACAGACGGGAGAAATTAAGGCTTCTGTTGGTTCTGATTCCATTCTTCAAGAATCGGGATTAGTGCGTACCGCTTCACTTTTGGCAGCATTGGAAACAAAGGCAATCAAATTATCCGATACGATAGATGTTGGTAATGGCATTTTAGCCATTGGCAAAGATACATTGTGCGACCATAATTGGCATAGGGGTGGATATGGGAAAATCACAGTGGAACAAGGCTTTGGAGTAGCATCCAATATCACCAACTACAAAATAGTAAAAAAGGCATTTGAGAACGGACAAGTATTTGCAGAAGCACTTGCAAAATACGGTTATCAAGTAAAAGACACAAGTCTTGTTTATAATCCTTTGGGATATGGCATTCCCACCACTCCATTACAGAACTTGACTTTCTTTAATTACATAGCTAAAAGTAAGACTGCCATAAAAGAAGCATTGGAATACTCTGTTTCTGATGGATTAGCCAAGCCTGCCCAATCAGATAAAGTAAAAGTAGCCGGAGCAACGGGAACAATTCAACTTTCAAATGGTGAATATGCCGTAGAATTTTGCGGTTACTTTCCTGCCGATAATCCGAAATACAGTATCATTGTTTCCATTAATAAGAAAGAAATACCTGCAAGTGGTGGACTGATGGCAGGTGATGTTTTTAAACAGATTGTTGATATTATGAATGAAAGATAATGAGAAGATTGCTATTTATCATTATTGGATTGCTTGGTTTAGTGGCTTGCAAAACAGACAAAACACCAGTTCCGCAGGATTTTGAATGTTTCAACCAACCACGAGTTTTTATCAAGTACAAACAGCCGATAAACGGATATACTGTTAAAGTTATGTGTATGCCCTATGAATGTTATGACAAAGAAAGAGAAACTGAAATATGGGGTAGCGCATTGCTATGCTTTGAAAAAGAATATAGTAGGTTCTATGTTTATAATGAAAGTTTCTCCGATAGCATTCTCTACTATGTCAATAAAGAGTCGGTCAAAGATGGGTTGGTTTTGAACATAGATTATTTGCCCAAACAGAAAGATGAATATCTGTCAGAAAACTCCCCTTTCTTCTTTCAAGACTTGGATTTTGACGGCACAGAAGAACTTGTAATCAATAATTGGAGGCAGTCAATAAGATACTGCAATACTTATGACGTTTACCGAATAGATATTGGGGGAGCGGAACTGATAACCACTCCACCATTTTACAAGATTAGCAACTATATGACAGAATTTGATTCAATAAAGAAAACAATAACAACAACAGAAGGGACAGATATAAACGGGAATATTGTCTATAAGACATATAACCTCAATAGATAAAGATGATTATCAAAAGGATAGAAATGAAAAAGACATTGTTTATCGTTATAGGATTATTAAGTTGGACTGTTTGCAAGGGACAGAATCAGACAGACTTAGAAAGAATCTCTGTCCCATTGGGATTTGAGTGCTTTAATCAGCCACATATCTACATAAAGTACAAGCAACCGATAAACGGATATACAGTAAAAGTAATGTGGCTGCAAGATGGCGAGGTAGGTAATGCCCTATTCTGTTTAGAGAAACAAGGAGTACAATATTACTACTTTGCGGAGAAATGGACTGATAAGATTCTATATGATAAGGGTAACACATATCCAAACAACACCGTAATAGAGTTGGATTATACGGCTAAATTAGAGAGTGAAGAATATCTTTCGGATGATTCTCCTTTCTTCTTCTCTGATATTGATTTTGACGGAGAAGATGAGTTTGTTATCAACCGCTATAAAAGTGGTTCAAGAGAATCAAATGCCTATGATGTGTACGATGTTACTTCATACGGTTATTTTATACGGAAAACAGAAGTACCATTTACAGAATTAGAAAATGGGCAGTGCAAGTTTGATTCAAAGAACAAGGCTATTGCTGTTTTCGGTTCTAATGGCTGGAATAATACTATCAATCATACCTACCAACTAAAAGGTGAAAAGTTTGAATTGGTAAAATAGCACCATACACAAAAAGCCAACCTACCCATTATAAACAAATGGATAAGTTGGCTTTTCAGTTCTGAACAATATCTATTGCCAATAAAACTATGTGTTATACAACTGTATTCATGATTGCGGAGAATACCAAGTAATAGGAACAGATTTTCAGCAGGTAGATTTTTAAGAAGATATAGCTTTATATACCCACTACTGATTTCTATACCGCTACTATATTAAAATTAAAAAAAATGAAAACATTTAGATTAATTGGAATGGCTTTATTAGCCGTAGTAATGTGCGAGAACTTCACTTCTTGCAGTGATGACGAAGAAAAACCTACTAAAAATGATGATGGTGTTATTACCAATCAGAAACGACTAATGGAGATTAAAAAAACTAATGCAGAGGGTAGTCTTGAAATATATACATTCTCATACGATAGCAAAGGCCGATTAACATCTGTTACTGACAGTTGGAACGGTAAAGAATATACTACTCGTTTTACTTGGGGGAATAATACTATTATGGGAGATGGCGATTCTGGCGAAAGTACTTATTTTCTGAATAATAATAATTTAGTGAGTAGTTTCAATACTATTATCCAACGTATAAATAACAGTAATCCAGAAAATACCTATAATTCATCTAATCAATTAATCAATACCTCCATAAGTAGATGTACAGCAACTTATACTTGGAATAATGATAGGATTACAAAATGTTTTGTTGAGGATAAATTTTCCTATAATCAATATTGGGAATATACTTATAGCGGAAAAACTTGCAAAGGTTATTTTCCTCTTTATACTTATAATCTGTTCGGTGATGATTATATTTTTTTCGCACATCCCGAACTGATAGGTATGCGTACTAACCAACTGCCTGAACAGATACTCATAAAGGGAACTGATAAAGGCGAATATGACGATGATTATTATCAAGAAACTTGCAAATCTGAATATACTTATGAAGATAAATTTGAATTTGACTATACTCTAAATAAAGACGGGTATTTGGAAAGTTGTACTATAATACACACAGATGTAAATATTATTAAACAATCATTTGCAGATAAAAATGGTGACGGTGTTATTACTGATAATGAAAGAAATGTAACAGAAACCGATATAGATACTACTATTGTAAATTACTCCTTTAAATGGGAGTAAAGTCCAATTAGGATATAAAAAAAGCCAACCTACCCATTATAAACAAATGGATAAGTTGGCTTTTTCAGTTCTGAATATAAGCAATTATATACTACTATTGAACATACTACCCACCTAGGTAGTATAGTACCGTATATAGTAGTAGGGCTACAACCCTCTTTCTTTTAGTGCTTTCTTTCTGGCTCTGTATTCCCTTTGTCTTCTGGCATTTTCTGCCTTATGTTCTCGACAATATTTTTTATTATACTCTGAACTTTTCTCCACGTTTCTAGGAGTTATAAACCGCCTTTCATAGCACTTTATTTCTTCCCCTTTGGAATATCCGTCTATCAGTGAAAACACTTTGTTGGCTTTGGTATGCAGTTCAAATCTAAGCGGTTCGTTATTATATGGTATATAGATAGAAATATTACACTTGATAGTATTAATTCTGTCAATAAATGCGTATTCTATAGTTTCGTGTATAATCTCAAATCTCAATTTATCATCCGTAATATTAGAAACGTCCAGTTCTTTAGGCTCGTCCACTTTAATCAGCAGACCTTGAATCTGTTCCCTTTCCATATAATACTGTGACAGCATTTTTCTTTCATCAGCCAATTTGCCACCTAGTTGCTTGATAATCCCTTTGGCTCTGTCAATGCTCATAGTTCCGTCCAGATAAGCACTGTCTTCCACCTTGGTTATTCTGTTCTCAATATCTTTCAAGTTTTTTTCGGAAGTGGCAATCTTATTATCGTATTCTTTCAGTTTCTTCTGGTAGGCAATTCTATCTTTAGTATTACCAGTGATTAGCTTACTAAGGTAAAGTCCCGAAGCGACACGCCACAATATACTATCCACAATATTTATTTGCACCCATATCCCTTTATCGCAATTCTGGCAGTGATAGGTGTTGTTATTTTTCTTGGCTACCATAATACTGCCACAATAAGGACATCTAAGCAAACCTTTACCAAAGTAATAATTATCATATTTCTTTTTGGGAAGCAATATATTGCCCTTGGCAATCTCCTTACACTTGTTTATCATTTCTATGGTAACTATCGGAGGATAAACATTACCTTCTGTTTTTAATTTGTTCAAACCACTAGAACTGGACGGTTCACCCGCATAGGCTATATTTCTAAGCGTCAAACTAACAAACTTACAAGCATAGGTTCTACTACCTTTTCTAATGATACCTTGTTCTGTCAGTTCTTTAGCCAATGAATTATAGCTGTAATTACCAGTAAGATACATATTAAATATTTTTCGTACTACACTGGCTTCTTTTTCGTCTTCCACTATCCTACCATTATCCACCTTATAGCCATATAGCAACCATCCACCAGTATAGATAGACTGTTTACGGTTAGCATCCTTGGTACGTTTCCATCTGGCTAGCTTGGTTCTCATTTCACTTTCTGCCATCTGGCTGAACAAAGTAAATACCATATCTGCCGCCTCATCTACAGTTCCATCATCTTTTAACAGTCTGATAGAGGGGTTCTTTACTATAAGCTGTACCTTTCTTTCAACCAGATAATCCAAGACACTAAAGTTTATCTTCTTCTTTCTGGCGATACGTGATACTTCCCAACAATAGACACAATTTATTGTATTGTCCGATTCTATCAGTTCTTTCATTCTGTTAAGTCCGGCACGCTCTTCTTCTGGCAGTTTAATACCAGATTCTTTCTCGCAAATAGAAATAATATCTTCTGGCTTGTAACCGTCCTTGACAGCCATCCGATAAATCTCCTTTTCTTGTTCGTCAAAGTCCTGCACCTTGGTAGATACTCTTACTAATAATATTGCTTTCATACTATCATTTACTAATCAGATGCAAATATACTAATATAAGTAACAAGATATTCAAATATAGGTAAAGAATAGAACGACAAGAGCATCGGCATCTGCTATGAGGGCGGGCTCAACGAGAATGGTGTCCCTGCCGATACACGTACCTATGCGCAGAAATGCTCTTTGCTCGACTTGCTCCGGCAGCTGAAGACCGACTATCCCAATGCCCGTATTTCAGGGCATCGGCAACTCAGTTCCTCTATCCATAAGGCTTGTCCTTGTTTTGACGCCAAAAGCGAATACGAGACAATTAAAAATTAATTCTCTCCACGTATCCTATCGGCATGTCCACATGTGCGCAGCCCAGCATATCCAGCCGGACTGCCACTTTGCTTTTTCCCCCTATCATGACCAGTTCTCCCTCCAATCCGGCAAGGGGGCCTTTTATTACTTTCACGGCATCACCTGCTGCCAGAGGTGTACTGCAAATCTCTACAGCCTCCGGGCTATAATCCAGCATAAAGCGGAAACGTTCCATCTGTTCCTCGGGAATGACGGCGGGACGGCTTTCACCGCGCAATACCATGTATCGACTGATAGCTTGTAAGGTAAGCGGCAGGGGGCGTTCCTGCGGAGTGACATGCACGAAAATCATCATCGGGATGACCAGGCGGTCCACTTTCTTGCGCCGGTCGCTCCATTGGCGTATTTCGCTTTGTATGGGTAGGTAGCATTCCACTCCCATAGCTTTCAGCCGTTCGGCAGTCTTCTTTTCCAGACAAAACTGCACGTATGCCACCAGCCATTGGCGACGAGGAATAATATGAGGGGTGATATCAGTATGGTTCATGTAAAATCCTTTAAAGGTGTATTTCTATGGTTCATAAATAGTTGAGGTTCGGGCGCGCTACGCGGTCGCCTGTCACATTGGAGGGGCGGGGTTAATTAAAAATTAGAAATTAAAAATTAGACACTCGATTATTTACTCTCAACTCTTAATAGCTAGTCGCTAACTCAACTGTATCCGTATTTCTTACCGTAGCCGTAATACTTTCCGTATTTACCATAGCCGTAGTAATAACCGTATTTTTTCTTCTTCATATCGATTCCGTTGACTACTGTGCATAAGTTGGGGAGGCGATGATGCTCCTGAAGCTCGTTGATGAGCTGGTAATCAGTCTTATGCGTATAATCTGCACGACAGACGTAGATGCTGGCGTCCGCTACGCGCGAAAGGATGAGCGTGTCGGTCACCATGCCGATAGGGGCTGTATCCAGTACGATATAGTCATATTCTTTGCGTAATGTACTGATGGTGTCTTCCAGTGACTGGCGTGCCAGTAGTTCCGTAGGATTGGGTGGGATGGGACCGCCCAATAGCAAGTCAAGGTTGGAAGTTATGCCGGAAGGCTGTATCAGCGCATGCAAGTCCGTAGATTGAGGAGCAGCAAGATATTGCGTGATTCCCTTTTCTTTGTGTGAAAGATGGAATATCTTGTTCAATCCCGGTTTGCGTATATCCAATCCTACCAGAATGACCTTTTTGCCGAGCAGTGCCAAGCTGACGGCAAGATTGGAAGCCATGAATGTCTTACCTTCACCGCTTATGGTGGAGGTGACGAGGATTACTTTCTTGTCCGGGTCACCCATGATGAAGAGCAGGTTGGTGCGCAGGCTACGGAAAGTTTCTGCCATGATATTATTGTCGTTTTCGCGGACGGCGATAGTCGGTGTTCCATTTTTACCAGCATCGGTAAGAGGTATGTCACCAATAATGGGGACGGTTGTAAGCTTTTCCACGTCGGTGTGCCCTTCGATACGAAAACGGAGTAGGTTGAGGAGGTAGATGATGCTTATGGGGATGCCTATACCGATGACAAGAGCAATTATGTAAATTAGTTTGCCTTTAGGAGAGACGATACCGCCAGGGATGGGCTCTTCGATAATCCGTCCATTATTGGCGGTGGCGGCCAGTGTAATGGCATTTTCCTCACGTTTCTGCAACAACATGATGTAAAGGGTGGCTTTGATTTCCTGCTGGCGGGAAATGGTCATAAATTCTTGCTCTTGCTTGGGGGCATTGCTGATGCGGCTTTCGTATTTGCGCGATTGCCGGTCGATATTGTTCCGTGTGATTTGCAGTCCTTTCAGTACACTGTTCACCGTAGTTTTCACATTGTGGCGCATGGCTTCGATACCCGTATTTAGATTGATAATGGCGGGGTTACTTTCTGATGAAGTGCGGAGCAGACGCTTACGCTCTACGACGAGATTATTGTATTTCTCAATGGCAGATGCCAGGTTGACATCGCTCAAGCCTACATTGGCAGGGATGACTTCGTCATTATTGTCGGGGTTATTGATATAGTCGCGTAGATAAGTCACTAAATTGATTTGAGTGGCGTTTTCGGCATATTGCTGTTCGTATTTGGAGCTTTCCTGCAGGGCAAGCTGTGCATCGCTGCTGAGGTCGGTCAGACCGGCACGTTGTTTGAATGCCGCCAACTCATTTTCAGTCGTACCCAGCTCGTTGTTGATAATGCCTATACGCTCTTCAATGAAGTCAGCGCTTTTCTGTGCTACTTCATTCTTTTCGGTGTTGGTGTCTATATTATAGACTGCTATCAAATCATTGATGAAGTCAATGGCCCGCTGTACATTCGTATTCTTTAGGCTGACAGCTGCAATAGTACTAGTTTTAGAAGTAGGCTCTATGGTGAGGGCAGAACTGTAGCCAATGGCTACGGCAGTAGGTTTGCTGATGGTGACTTTTAACTTGATGGGTTCGGTCGGGATTGACAAAGAGTCTCTGCCCGAGATGGTGATTACACCGATGGGAAGCGGCAGAATAGCGGGGAGTTTGTCAAAAGACTTTTGTGCTTTCTGCTTCTCGTTGTCTTGTGTGTAACTGACTTCGGCAGACAGTTTGCCGAGTGTATCGTAAGTCAGGTCCAATAGAATGTTTTCATCCAGTTTATCTGCCTCCTCGGCAGTCATGAAGACGTCAAAGGGAGTATCTTTATAAAGTGGAATATCGTAACCGAATGGCTGTTTTTGTGCTATGTTTATATAAAGATTCAGGTGTGATACGACTTTCTTGATGAGCGTGCGTGATTTTAGGATTTCCACTTCATTGTCAAAATTGCTGGTCATGGAAAACATACCGAAATCCTGCATAGCGGCTAAAGCATTGTTAGCGCTCTTCTTATTGTCATCTTCTTTAATAAGTACAGAAGAGGCTACTTCGTATACAGGAGCCTGATAGCGTAGATAAATGAAGGCGAGAGCCATGCATATCAGTATACTTGCAATAAACCAGGGCCAGTGGATGACATATTTAAAAAAGAGGGCTTGAAAATCTGTCTTTTCCTCTTTCTCATCAAAAAGGTCATCGTATAAATCTTCTTTCATCGATATGTAGGGATTAATGATTAGCGTTTAACTTTTAACTTTTAATTATCTTGCTATCGTCACAATCAAGCTTGCCAGCGAAACGAGTGTACCTACTACGGAGAACCAGATGGTGGTGCTGTTGCTGATACTGGCATTTTTAGCTTTGGTCTTGTTTGGAGTGACATAAAGAATGTCATTTTGTTGCAGATAATAATAAGGAGAATGAAGGATATTTTGCTCATTTAGATTCAAGCTTATGATATTCCGCTGTCCGTTATTGTCTTCGCGGATAAGCTTGACGTTACTGCGTATACCGTAGACCGTCATGTCTCCTGCCATGGCGAGTGCCTCAAAGAGATTTACTTTCTCGTTGTTGATGGTAAATGTACCGGGATGGTTCACTTCTCCGATAACTGATATTTTGTAGTTGGACATGCGTACGGTGACGATGGGAGTCTCTTTGAGGTAAGGGCGAAGTTGCTCACGAACCAGTTTTTCCGCTGCGGTTTTAGTCAATCCGCCTATCTTTAATTTACCTATGACGGGAAAGTCTATCTCACCTTCATTATTGACCAGGTATTGCTGTAGGGTGGGCTGTGATGTGACATAGGTACTATTGGCTTGAGCCACATTGATAGAGGTCTGCATGGTTAGGTTGAACGGTGCCGCTGCTTGCGGGTCGCTAGTGTTGACCGTGATGTTCAACAGGTCTTTCGGCTGAATGCGTGCATCATAGAGGGTATCCTGCTGGTTTACTTCATTAATGACAATTTCCTTATAACCCTTATCTGTAAGTGATTCGTAGCTTTGCAAATAAGGTACTCTTTTATAGGATTGGCAACTTGCCAATGTAAATGCCACCATTAGGATAGTTATGCTTTTCTTGTTTTTCATCACTATGTCTTTTTTATTTTAATTCTCATTTTTTTATTTTAATAGGCTTCCTTCTCGCCCCGGACGGCATTTCTGACTGTCTTGTATATGATGTACAAATCCAATAGGAAAGTCCAGTGTTCCAGGTACCAGACATCACGCTGTACACGTCCCTCCATCTGCCAGAGTTCTTTGGTTTCACCACGGTAGCCGGTGACTTGGGCCCAACCGGTGATGCCGGGCTTTACCAGATGTCTGACCATATATTTGTCGATAAGGTGTGAATATTCTTCAGTGTGTTTCAGCATATGGGGGCGTGGCCCTACAACGGACATTTGTCCCAATAATACATTGATGAATTGGGGAAGTTCGTCAATACTGGTTTTACGGATGAAATCTCCGATTTTTGTTTTGCGCGGGTCATTGGCTGTGGCTTGTAGTTTGTCACTATCTATGTTGACACGCATTGAGCGAAATTTGTAACACCAGAATTCTTTTCCGTTTTCTCCGCTTCGTTTTTGTTTGAAGAAGATGGGGCCGGAAGAAGATAGCTTGATGGTTGTACCTATGATGATATAGACAAAGGGAAATACGGTACAAAGGAAAGAGAGGGAGAAAAAGAGGTCGAAGGCTCTTTTCAGCAGACGATTTTCCATTTGTGTCAAAGGTTCCTCACGGATAGTTAGTACGGGAATATTGCCGAACAGCTCGAAGTGCATGCGGCGATGCAGGTAATTGCGGATATTAGGCACACTGTAGAAGCGAATCAAGTGATTCTCGCAATAGTTGATGATAGGAACTATCTCATGACTGCGTGCAGAGGGTAGACAGCAATAGACTTGCTCTATATGATGTTGCTGTAAATAAGTGACGACTTCTTTAGGTTGACCTAAATAGGGGATACTTTCAGGAAAATCATTGGAGGGTAAATCGCAGAAATAGCCGCTAATGCGGAAACCGGTAGTAGGATCTCCTGCCATTTCTTGATAAAGTTCGGCCATATTCTTGTTGCTACCAACCAGAACGACAGTACGTGAATTACCTCCATATTCCCTATATCTTTTGAGAAGATACCGAAACATAAGTCTATAAACAGCAAGACAGATAAAAAATATACCATAAAAACAAGCGAAAAAGCGGAGTGAACTGGTGCCGATTTCCGCTAGAGTAGCCAGACTTATAAATAAGGCTGCGTGGAAAATCGTGTTGCGGAAAGCTCGACGTACAATTCGTTCTGGTCGTACAATGCGTTCATGCAGTATGACTCCGTTAGAATAATTGCAAAGTAGATAGACGAGATTTAATAATACCAATAACTGTGGCAATGAATGTGTAAATTCATTGCCCAGTGTTTGGTAGTCAAAAATGTGATATAGCGAGATGAAAATGATGTTCAGTAAGCATAAGTCGCCAAAGATAATGACGAACTTAATCACTTTATTGAAATGGAGAACTTGTTTCATAATTCACACTAATTCAATAGCTTTTTGCTCTCTCAATGGTATGGAAAGAGAAAAACCTGTTCATTTCTGTTTGTTTAATAATTCTCTTACTTACAAGGTAAGAGGTCGTGTTTTATTTAGAAGATAATCTTATAAATCAGCCATTAAAAGGTGTTTTACATTAAAAGACTATATATGTAATTAAAATGTAAAACGATATTTTATCTCATAATTAAATTTAATTTTTGAATTAAAAATAGATGTGTTTATGTAAATATATAAGACTGAAATACAAGTGGCTGCAATGTGTCTTATATCTATATATGAGATAAATATGAATTAAAAAATAAATCTATTTTTTACGATTGTAGTAATCTTTTTCATATCTTTGCAGCCACAAAATATATTCTCTTACCTTGTAAGTAAGAGAGTATTGGTATCCATTACCTTGTAAGTAAGAGAATAAAATTGACGAATAAAAGTACTCCTATACAAATAGGAATACTTTTACAAATTCTTGCTTTTAGGGCTTTTTCTTTTTGTTTGGATGAATTGTCGCAATCACTTTTTTATTTGCTTTACTCATCGCATTGTTGTCAAAAGAAGCGAGGTAAACATGAGTTACCTTTTCAGAAGTATGTCCTAAGCTTTCACTAATCACAGAAATGGCCACTCCTTCGTCTTTGGCAGTGGTGGCCCAGCTATGGCGGGCTACATAAGATGTTAATGGAATGCTTAACCGTAACATCTTCGAAAGTGTGTGTAAATGTTGGTTGTAGAGCCGTAAAGCACTTTTGTATTGTCTGTAACCATCTTCCCCGGTCAGTGATAATATCAGTAGCAAATAGGGGGAAGAGGCGGCTTCGTTTTTATACCTATTTATAATCTGTGCGGCATACGACTCTATATGTACGGACAATTGCTGACGGGTCTTATGGCGGTAATAATAAATGGTATTGTGCTTGACATCCGTTTTGCGGAGATGTACAAGGTCTACGAACGGAATGCCTCGTAAGTAAAAACTTAACAGAAACATGTCGCGGCTGAAACGCAAGGCGGGTTTCTTCTCCAAATCAAGATTTACCAAGCGCCGGATTAGTAAAGGAGAGATGGCCCGTTTGGCGGTAGGCTCATAGCCAGTGAATACATAGGCGAACAAATCGTCTATACTGTGTGTGAATGGAATGCCTTGTTCGGCAGCTTGGTGAGAGATGGAACGGAGCATACGCATATAGGTGGATATGGTATTATGGCGCCGCCCTTCGCCGAGCAGCCGGTCTTCGTATTGCTTGATGAGGCTGGGGGTGAGATCTGCAAAAGTGATGGAACGGTGGCCGATGAAGCGGAAAAAGCTGTTCACTGTACTGGTATATATACCGGATGTACTGTATCGTCCGGCTTGTTTTGTCCGCTGTATCAGGGAAGCGGAAAAATTATGTATAGTATTCATAATCTGAATTTTAATATTTTAAATACATATAAAACAACCTTGAGCATGAAATGATTGTATGGCAATCAATGCACGCTTAGGGGAGAAATGGTAAAATTTCTATATAAATTCAGATATGTATTCTCCGGGCAGACAGGAGGAGGGTTACAGTATGCCCGAACGTACCCGACTCAGTGTTTCGGGGGTCATCAGCAGATAGGACGCAATGTGCGACAAAGGAGCCCGCTTGATGACTTCGGGCTGATGTTCCATGAGCTGGTTATAGCGCTCGCGTGCAGTCTCAAACCGCCAGGAGTCAGCCTTTATCTGTGAAACAATCAGGGAATATTCCAGAATCTTCCGATAGAACATGTTTATTTCCCATGAGATTTCGGTAAGTGTCAGCAGCTTGTTGTATGGCAGCAGGTATACGACACTCGGTTCGAGTGCCTCAATCATGAGGTGGGTGGGTTCCTGCTTCAAGGTACTTTCTATGCAGATGATGATGCAGCCTTCATAGGAAAAGTGTTCGGTGACGTCTTTACCGTTTTTATAATAGAATTGGCGCAACATGCCTTTTCCTACAAATACGATATTATGGCTTATCTGCCCTTCATTGAGTAATAATGCGCCCTTTTCTACTTCCTTGCGAATGAGGATTTCCTCTATCAACCTTCTTCCCTCGGGAGCCATGCCTGGATAGCGGGAGTTGATAGCGGCATCTACGGTTTCTTTCAATAGTGCATCCATAAAGCCATAATTTGTTTGTTCGAGGGGCAAAGATAAGGTTTTTACGAGAAAAAATCAGCTCCGTATGAAACTTTTGTTTACCCATTTCATGCCATACCAGCGGCGGACGAAAATGAAGCCGCGGATATTCTCGTCCAACAGGAAGGCTACCCACATGCCGCAGATACCCCAGCCGAAGGGGAAGCCGAAAAGGTATCCCACACCTACAGCTACACTCCACTGCACCACCAACCCTACGTAGAAGGGGTAGTTGACATCTCCTGCCGCACGAAGGGCGTTGGTGGCGAAGATGTTGATGGGGCGGCCTATTTCGAGGAGTACATCTATGATAAGGATGGTGGCACCCATACGTATGATGTCGGGGTTGGACGTGAGCCAGCCAAAGATGGCATGCCCCGAAAGGGCGAGGATGCAGGACAGCATGACGGTAATCATGACGGATTTCTTCATGACGTATTTTCCCATAAGGAAGGCTGCGTGAGGTTTCTTCTCGCCTATCAGATGCCCGATACAGATGGCGCCGCCTTGTGCCATGGAGATGCTGAACAGATAAGCGAACATGATGATGTTGACACAATAGGTACGGGTGGCGAGCGCTTCCACTCCCAGCATGTTGATGAAGTAGGTGATGACGACTTGCGACGAGCTGTACGACAATTGTTCGCCGGCAGAGGGCAGGCCTACCTTCATCAGGTTCTTTAGTTCTATCCACGGAAAAGGGCGGAAGTATGCCGGTGGGAAACGGTGGATGTGCTTGCGGAACAGTATGACGAACAGTATAATCATGGAGACACCCCGGCTGAAGGCTGTGGAGATGGCGGCGCCTTCCACGCCCAGTTCCGGAAAGCCGAAGCGGCCGAAGATGAGGGAGTAGTTGCCGATGATATTGAGGATATTGACTACGACGGTGACCATCATCGGGTAGATGGCCTTGTTGGCACTGCGCAGGGAGGCGGAGAGGGTGAGGGATAGTGCCTGGAAGAAGGCGAAAGCGCCTACGATACGCATATAGTCCATGCCGTCCTGCATCAGTTCAGCGGTGAGCCCCATCAGCCGGAGGATGGGATGGGCGCAGGAGAACAGTACCAGGCTGACCGTGATACCTACCGCCAGGTTGACGAGGATGGATACGCCGACTACTTGCACTACTTTCTTGTGTAGTTTCGCACCGAGATACTGGGAACACAGAACGGACGTTCCGAGGTTGATGACTTCGAAAACGAGGAAAGTGAGCATGATAATTTGGTTGACTACCCCTACGGCGGCAACACTGTTGTCCGAGTGGCGGCTCAGCATGATGGTGTCCACCGCACCGAGCATCATGATGAGAAGTGTCTCTATAAAAATGGGGGCGGCCAGCTTGGCAAGCCGCTTTTTTAGGCTTTCTTGTTGTATCATTGTCCGTGTATGTGCACTATACTTTAAAAATCGCGCAAAGATAAGGAAAGGTTGAAAAGGACGGTTTGATATGTATCAAATTTTTTTTCTTGTTTTAGGGTTTGAGTGTTAACGTGTTATCTCAAATTGTATGAAAACGGTGAAAAAAATATGTAGGAAAGATTTGCACAGTCCAAAAGTTTGCCCTACATTTGCACCGCATTTGAAAAGAATGCTGGTTATAAAAAAGGAAGTTTGGGTGAGTGGCTGAAACCACCAGTTTGCTAAACTGACGTACGGGTAACCGTACCGGGGGTTCGAATCCCCCAGCTTCCGCCAGATGCACTCTTAGCTCAGTTGGTAGAGCAACTGACTCTTAATCAGTGGGTCCAGGGTTCGAATCCCTGAGGGTGTACAAGACAAATGCGAGGGTGGGTTCATCTAACGGTTAGGATACATGCCTCTCACGCATGGTATACGAGTTCGATTCTCGTACCCACTACAAAAACAAGAAAGCGGTTGACTGATGAAACGGTTAACCGCTTTTTGTTTTTCATTTTTCTGTTGTAATCCGAAAATAGTTTCTATATTTGCACCCGCTATGGCGAAATGTATATTCTATATCTTGTTAGGGTTGTTCCTCATATCGAAGTTCACTTCCGTTTCTGATGATATGGAGGGATGTAAGACACTCCCTACTGCGGATGTGCATTATTTCTCCGGAGCCCAGCACAGCTTGTCGGGGGCAGATGGCAGACAATGCCAGGAAAAAGGGGAGGACGCGAATTATAATTGCCTGGCAGATGCCGGTTGCATAGGAAATACCTTCTCATTACGGCATGCCTCTTGCTCGAAATTGTTGAGGCTTAATCCGGACTTCATTGCCGCCAAGGTTGCGAGAACCCTGAAAACTCTGCTCCCGGAAGAAAAGACAACTTCTTTCCCCTTTACTTTCCATCCCCATAAGATTTCATATAGATATTATGTATATACGCTGAGGCGTATTCTTATTTAGTACTTTCCCTTCCTCTCTTTCGGGAGCCAGAGAGATTGCCCGTCTCCCCATGCCGAGTTTTTCTCTATTTTTTAAGTACTGATAATCAATATATAATGGATTTTCTATTAGATTTTATTCTCCATATCGATCAGTATATGATTGATATAGTGCAGGAATATCATATGTGGGCGTATGCCATATTGTTTCTGATTATTTTCTGCGAAACGGGGCTGGTGGTCACACCTTTCCTGCCGGGCGATTCCCTGCTTTTTGTGGCGGGAGCTATTGCCGCACTGCCCGACATGCCTCTCGAGGTCAATGTGCTGGCTTTGATATTGTTTGTTGCCGCGGTATTGGGCGACTCTTGCAACTACATGATAGGGCATTTCTTCGGGCAAAGGCTCTTCAATAATCCCGATTCCAGAATATTCAAGCAAAGCCATCTCGACAAGACCCATGAGTTCTATAAGAAGTATGGAGGCAAGACAATTATCATAGCCCGTTTTGTGCCTATCGTCCGTACGTTTGCGCCATTCGTGGCGGGGATGGGTAAGATGCATTACTATTACTTCATGCTGTACAACCTGATTGGGGGCGCCTGCTGGATTGCCATCTTCTGTTATGCGGGTTATTTCTTCGGTGACCTTCCGTTTGTACAAGAGAACCTCAAACTGCTGATTGTGGCCATTATTGTGGTTTCCATACTGCCGGCCGTGGTAGAAGTGCTGCGTGCAAGACTGAAACAACGAAAACAAAAATAAATTAATATACTTAGTACATTTATCCATTATGAAGAATTCTTTTTTTAGCCGGTTCACACCGAAAGAACCGAAATTCTTTCCTTTGCTGAAGCAATTGTCTGAGATTTTATTGTCCTCGTCGGCTCTGTTGATAGAAATATTGGGCCATGACTCGCCTGAGAAGAGGGCGGAAGATTATAAACGAATCAAAGATTTGGAGCGCGAGGGCGATAAGCTGACCAATCTGATTCTGGATGAACTGGGCACTACTTTCATTACTCCTTTTGACCGGGAGGATATCCATGACCTGGCTTCGGGCATGGATGATGTGATTGATGGAATAAACAGCTGTGCCAAGCGTATCACTATCTATAATCCGCATCCTATTTCGGACAAGGGGAAAGAGCTGGGACATATGGTTCAACAAGAAGCGGCCCTCATCGGCCAGGCCATGGATGAACTGGAGGCATTCCGCAAGAGTCCGGATAAGCTGCGCGCATATTGCAACCAGCTGCATGACATAGAAAACCGGGCAGATGATATTTATGAATTTTTCATCACCAGGCTTTTTGAAGAAGAGAAGGACTGCATTGAACTCATCAAAATCAAGGAGATTATGTATGAGTTGGAAAAAACGACGGACGCAGCCGAACACGTGGGCAAGATTTTGAGGAGCCTGATTGTGAAATACGCATAAACGAACGGACGCATGGAACTATTAGTGATTATCATTGTACTGGCTCTGATATTCGATTATATCAACGGTTTTCATGATGCGGCCAATTCTATTGCCACCATTGTGTCTACCAAAGTGCTTACACCGTTTCAGGCGGTGATATGGGCGGCTTTCTTCAATTTTGTGGCCTTTTTCATCGCCAAGTGTGTCATCGGCGGTTTCGGCATTGCCAACACCGTATCGAAAACGGTGATGGAGCCTTACATTACTTTGCCTATCATTCTGGCCGGCGTGATTGCGGCTATTGCCTGGAATCTGTTCACTTGGTGGAAGGGAATCCCTTCCTCTTCTTCGCACACGCTTATCGGAGGTTTTGCCGGAGCTGCCATCATGGCACACGGTTTTGAGGCCATCCAGTTGAGTATCATTCTGAAGATTGCGGCATTCATTTTTCTGGCTCCCTTGATTGGTATGGTGGTGGCATTTGGTTTTACGTTGTTGGTCTTGTACATTTGCCGCAGGGCGCATCCCCATACGGCCGAGGTGTGGTTCAAGAAACTGCAGCTGGTGTCTTCGGCTTTGTTCAGCATCGGACACGGTCTGAATGATTCACAGAAGGTAATGGGTATCATTGCTGCGGCTATGATAGCCGGACATTCGGAAGGACTGGGAATGGGGATAAACAGTATTGATGACCTGCCGGACTGGGTGGCATTCTCTTGTTTTACGGCCATTTCACTCGGTACCATGTCCGGCGGGTGGAAGATTGTGAAGACCATGGGGACTAAGATTACGAAGGTGACGCCACTGGAAGGGGTGATTGCGGAAACTGCCGGTGCGTTTACGCTTTATCTGACGGAGTATCTGAAGATTCCGGTAAGTACGACACACACCATTACGGGAGCTATTATCGGAGTAGGGGCCACGAAGCGGCTTTCGGCTGTGCGTTGGGGAGTTACGAAGAGTCTGATGACCGCTTGGGTGCTGACTATCCCCGTCAGTGCTTTGCTGGCAGCAGGGATTTATTGTATCGTATCCCTTTTTTAGAAGTGCTGCCGCATAAAAAATAGACGGGTTCGTTTTATTTTGCATGAGGTTTGCACTATCTTTGCAGCCTGAAACTGTAAAATAGAATGCACATTGGACTGGCTATATAGTTTATTCGTCGAGCACTCCGCCTTGCAGGCGGTTGTGGTACTCTCACTGATTTCCGCTATCGGATTGGGATTGGGGAAGATACATGTTTGCGGCATTTCATTGGGAGTGACGTTTGTATTCTTTGCCGGCATCATTGCCGGGCATTTCGGGTTGTCCATAGACCCGCAGATGCTGAATTATGCGGAAAGCTTCGGGCTGGTGATATTTGTGTATGCTTTGGGTTTGCAGGTGGGACCGGGCTTTTTCAGCTCTTTCCGTAAAGGAGGGGTACAACTGAATATGCTCGCCACGGGTGTAGTGCTTATCGGCACCCTGCTGACTGTACTGGGCAGCTATGGGTTGGGAGTATCCCTGCCGGATATGGTGGGCATACTTTGCGGTGCCACGACAAACACACCGGCACTCGGTGCGGCACAGCAGACATTGAAACAGATGGGATTGGAGTCCAGTACCCCTGCTTTGGGGTGTGCGGTGGCATATCCGCTGGGGGTGGTAGGGGTCATTCTGGCCGTACTGTTCATCCGTAAGACGCTGGCGCATAAGGAAGACCTGGAATTGAAAGAGAAGGATGACGTGAACAAGCCTTACATTGTTGCGTTCCAGGTGCACAATCCTGCCATCTTCAACAAGAGTATCAAGGAAATAGGCGGGCTGAACAGCTATCCGAAGTTCGTGATTTCCCGCTTGTGGCGGGATGGGAATGTGAGTATTCCTACCTCGGAAAAGATTATAAAGGAAGGTGACCGCCTGCTGGTGATTACCTCGGAGAAAAATACGCCGGCTCTGACCGTGCTTTTCGGCGAGCAGGAGCATACTGATTGGAACAAGGAAGATATAGACTGGAATGCCATAGACAGCCAGTTGATTTCGCAACGTATCGTGGTGACGCGCCCGGAGTTGAACGGCAAGAAGCTGGGTTCTCTCCATCTGCGTAATCATTACGGTATCAATATCAGCCGGGTTTATCGTAGCGGCGTGCAGCTGCTGGCCACAGCGGAACTGACCTTGCAATTGGGTGACCGCCTGACCGTAGTGGGCGAAGCCGCTGCTATACAAAATGTGGAGAAGGTGCTGGGCAATGCTGTGAAAAGCCTGAAGGAACCGAACTTGGTGGCGGTATTTATCGGCATTGTCATCGGTCTGGCTTTGGGAGCAATTCCTATTTCCATTCCCGGCATCAGCGCTCCCGTGCGGCTCGGATTGGCAGGAGGCCCTATCATCGTAGGTATTCTTATCGGGACATTCGGTCCGAGGATGCACATGGTGACTTATACTACGCGCAGTGCGAACCTGATGCTCCGTGCATTGGGATTGTCTCTTTACCTGGCTTGCCTGGGACTGGATGCAGGTGCCCATTTCTTCGATACGGTATTCCGGCCGGAAGGGCTGTTATGGATTGCTACGGGTTTTGCGTTGACTGTGGTTCCGGTATTGATTATGGGTATCGTTACCTTCAAGTGGCTGAAGATAGATTTCGGAACAATGGCGGGTATGCTGTGCGGAAGCATGGCAAACCCCATGGCGCTGAACTACGCCAACGACACCATTCCGGGAGACAATCCGTCTGTAGCTTATGCTACGGTTTATCCGCTGTGCATGTTTCTACGGGTAATTATAGCCCAAGTGCTGCTCATGTTCTTCATTAATGGATAATGAAGAATGAGGGATATTATCAACTGTCAATTATCAACTATCAATTAAATAACTATGGGAAATATAACTCCGGAAAGTATTGTCAATGACTTGCGTTATTTGCAATTATTATCACGCAGTTTTCCTACCATTGCTGATGCCAGTACAGAAATCATCAATCTGGAGGCCATTCTGAATCTGCCGAAAGGTACAGAGCATTTTCTGACGGATATTCATGGCGAGTATGAGGCTTTTCAGCATGTGCTGAAGAATGCATCGGGGGCAGTGAAACGTAAGGTGAACGAAATATTCGGGCATACACTGCGCGAAAGTGAGAAGAAGGAAATCTGTACGTTAATTTATTATCCGGAAGAGAAGCTGCAACTTATCAAGGAGCAGGAAACGGACCTGGATGACTGGTATTTGATAACACTGAACCAGTTGGTAAAAGTATGCCAGAACGTTTCGTCCAAATATACCCGTTCGAAAGTACGCAAGGCACTTCCGGCAGAGTTCTCGTATATCATTCAAGAGCTGTTGCACGAATCGAGCATCGAACCTAACAAGCATGCCTATATCAATGTCATAATCAGTACCATTATCTCTACGAAGCGTGCGGATGATTTTATTGTGGCGATGTGCAACCTTATCCAGCGCTTGACCATCGACTCGCTGCATATCGTGGGCGATATATACGACCGCGGACCGGGTGCGCATATTATCATGGATACTCTCTGTGATTATCATAATTTCGACATCCAATGGGGTAACCACGATATTCTGTGGATGGGTGCCGCATCGGGTAATGATGCTTGTATAGCCAACGTAATCCGTATGTCGATGCGCTATGCCAATTTAGCAACGCTGGAGGATGGTTATGGCATCAATCTGTTGCCGCTTGCAACGTTTGCCATGGATACCTATGCGGATGACCCTTGCACCATCTTTGCACCGAAAATGAACTTTGCCGATGCGGAATACAATGAGAAGACCTTGCGGCTGATTACACAGATGCATAAGGCAATTACGGTTATCCAGTTGAAACTGGAAGCGGAAATCATCAGCCGCCGTCCTGAGTTCGGTATGGAGAACCGGAAACTGCTGCATCTGGTGGATTTCGAGCGTGGTGTGTTTGTATACGAAGGCAAGGAATATCCGTTGCGCGATGTGAATTTCCCCACCGTAGACCCGGCGGACCCGTATCGTCTGTCGGACGAAGAGCGCGAACTGATGCACCGGATTCATTCTTCTTTCATGAACAGCGAGAAGATGAAGAAGCACATGCGCTGCTTGTTTACGTATGGCGGCATGTATCTGGTGTGCAACAGTAACCTGCTTTATCATGCTTCCGTGCCTCTGAATGCGGACGGCAGTTTTAAACATGTCCGCATCGGCCAAAAGGAATACTGGGGACGTAAGTTGCTGAAAAAGACCGACCAGCTGATACGTACCGCTTACTTTGACGAGGACGGTTCGGACGAGAAACAGTTTGCACTGGATTATGTCTGGTACATGTGGTGCGGACCGGATGCCCCTTCCTTCGATAAAGACAAGATGGCTACCTTTGAACGCTATTTTGTGGCCGACAAAACATTGCATAAGGAGACGAAAGGGCATTACTATGCTTTGCGCAACGAGGCTGAGGTGTGTGACCGCATTCTTGAAGAGTTCGGCGTGAAGCCGGGGCCACATTCGCATATCATCAACGGACATGTACCGGTAAAGACCATTAAAGGTGAGAAACCCATCAAAGCGGATGGTAAGCTGCTGGTGATTGACGGTGGTTTTTCAAAAGCCTATCAGCCGGAAACGGGAATTGCGGGATATACGCTGGTATATCATTCCCACGGCTTGCAGTTGGTGCAGCATGAGCCGTTCCAGAGCCGTCAGAAAGCCATTGAAGAAGGACAAGACATCAAGTCTACAACCCTGGTTGTCGAATTCAATTCGCAGCGTATGATGGTGAAGGATACGGATAAAGGAAGTGAACTCGTTACGCAGATTCAGGATTTGATGAAACTGCTGGTGGCGTATAGGACGGGGCTGATTAAGGAGAAACAATAATTTATAATTTCAGTATCGTCACCCCGCCCTCTACAATGATGCCTTTGTCATAGGTTTTCCCTTGGGTGTAGTAGCGGCTGCCGCCATAACCGCCGGTGAGGAATATGCCAAAGCGGTCGGTCAGGTGGTATTCCAGATTGACACGTGCCTGGAGGGCATAGAGACGTGCCGGAATGCCGTAGTCCTTGTTCTTGAAGGTTTCTATATGTTGGTATCCCAGATCTCCGCTGATGAACAGCTGTTTGTAGAGCGGTAATTCAAGACCGGCACGGTAGAAGAGGGCAGCGGAAAACTTATCGCCAAAATCCAGATAATGGGTACCGCCACCGAGGATGGTATAGAAGAGCCGGTTCTTGAAACGGGCACCTACATTCAGCTTGGTGGCATTACCACCGAAAAACATCAGTTGAACTTTTGTTTGGGGATTGGCATTGACTAATCCCAATTGGAAACCATCTAATTTTTCTTTGTAGTAGTTGAATAGACCTATTTGAAGCCCTTTGGCACGTATGGCCATATTGGCAGCGCCTATTTGTAATCCTCGGGCTGTACCACCCACCACATTGCCCAGGCCGGAAACCTGAACACCGGTCATATCTCCGGCGGTGATGTTGGTAAGGGCGGACATCTGCATGCCATTCAAGTCTTCACCGATTACACTTAGCAGGCCGGCCCCTGAAAATCCTTTGAAATTTCCACCGGAAATATTGGCGAGTCCGGCAAAGTGTATGCCGGAAGCACCTTCTCCGCTGATATTCAACAGGCCGCCTATGGAGGCGCCACGATTATAGTCCCCACTGATGTTTGCCAGACCGGAAATGATGACGCCTTGCGCATGGTTTCCGGTGATACCTACCAGTCCCGAAACGGATACTCCGATAAGGTTGTTGCCATTGATGTTGGTAATTCCTGCTATCTGCATGCCTCGCATGCTTCCCCCCACCATATTTGACAGACCTGCCATCTGTACACCGTTCACATCCCTGCCGGTTACACTGCCAAGAATATTCATGCCGAGGCCATTCAGACGGTTCATGGAGGAGAACACACCCAGATTGAAGCAGGTGCTTCCTATGGTATCAGTCCGCTGTGTGGAGATGTTTTTCCATAAGGAGATATTGATACCTACCGGGCCATGGTCTGTTCGTGGAGAGCGTTGTTTCCGGAAAGATTTCTCGGAGGATTTCTGAATCGTATCCGGCTGTACGCTGCCCGGATTATGTTCTTGGGCAAGAGCTGTCCCTGCAAAAAGCAGGGACACAAGGAGGAGGGAAAGGTTTCGTTTCATACTTTTTTCTATATTTCGTCCGGCCAGGGAGCTGGTTGGCGGGTGGCACGCAACAGAGGGCGCTGCGCATCCACAGACCGGAGGTAATTACTTAATTTCCGTGACAACTCTTTGACAACTTCAGGCTTCTCTCGGGCCATATCATGTTTTTCACTGATGTCGGCGGGGATGTTGAAAAGTTCCCGTCTACCGTCACCGAAATAATACACCAGCTTCCACTCGCCCGAACGGATGGAGCAAGTGGCTCCGATGCCCGGGCCGGAAGGACCCCAGCTATTGGGATAATGCCAGTAGATATCACGGTCTTTCATTTTACCTTTTCCGGTGAGCAATGGCATGAAACTGATGCCGTCGCGTTGCTGTACGGTTGTATAGTTGTCTACGCCTGCCATCTCAAGGATGGTGGGGAAGAAGTCCTCTATCATCAGGTAATGGTCGCATTGGGTTTGGGGCGCTACGATGCCCGGCCAGCGGACAATCATCGGTTCACGTATGCCTCCTTCGTAGGCGGAACCTTTACCACTGTTGAGCGGATAGTTCTGGACATGCAGTTGTCCGGCGCGGGTATGGGCCGCCAAACCGCCATTGTCGGACATGAAGATGAGGATAGTGTTTTCCGTCAGGTTGTTCTTGTCCAGATAATCCATAATGTCTCCCAGACTTTTGTCCATACCCTCAATGAGAGTAGCATAGGCAGCTTCTACCGGAGGAAGGCCTTTGTCCAGGTACTTCTGGTAGAAACGCATGTCAGGTTGTATAGGGGTATGGATGGCATAGTGTGCCATGTACAGAAAGAATGGCTTGTCAGTCTGCTGTGCATCGTCCAGGGCCTTCATGGCCTCTATGGTAAGGGCTTCACTTAGGAAAGTGTCGGTTCCATGATATTTCTCCAGACCGGGTACGGCAGCCAGCGGGCTTTTACCGTCTGTTTTGTTGCCGAAATTCTCCTTGCCATAGTAGCTGGCAGGTGAACCGGCAGCATGTCCGGCTATGTTCACTTCAAACCCCATTTTCAACGGGTCGGCTCCGGGAGTGCCTTCAGCACCGAAGTGGGCTTTTCCGCAATGAATGGTGTGATAGCCATGGTCTTTGAGCACTTCGGCCAGGGAGGTGACTTGTGTGGTCCGTTCCACGCCAGGCTCTTGACAAATGCCGTTAACGTTCCATTCCGGATAAATCATGACCGAGTCGGGTTGTTCATGGGTAGTGTTCTTGCGGAGGGTCCAACTGGTGACTCGATGCCTGGCAGCATTCATTCCCGTAAAAAGGCTGACACGCGTAGGTGAACTGATGCTGCATGCATAGGCCTGCGTAAACATTTTGCCTTGTGTAGCCATCCGTTCCATGTTGGGAGTATGGTACGTATCGTTGTACTTGGTACGCTGTGTCCAAAAGGGGAGGGACGTGTCTTGCCATCCCATGTCATCCACTAGGAACAGAATGATGTTTGGCTGCTCTTTTGGAGCAGGTACGGCATCCCCAGGCGGCATGCCATACGCTTCTCCCGCCATTCCGCATATCGGAAGCATGGCGGATAATAATAATTCGTTTCTCATTTAGATAATAATTTAGAAAGGGTTAGATAGGTTGTAGTTTAATTGTTTTTTTACATTATCCTTTGGCCTCCTGATACAAGAAGCGTTTGATAGATTTCTTCGGCGTTTTTTCAAATTCTTCAGGATAGATTTTCATTTTGAATATCTGGCTGTATGCGGGCAGTTCTGCATTCAGTGCCACACGGTTTTCCTCCATGACGCGTTCGATGTCGTCATTGTTCAGCCCATGGGCAAAGGCATCATCGAAGTCGGGGTAAACCAGACCTACCAGTTTCTCATTCTGCTGCACGATGATGCTTTCGGCTACATACGGCATATTGTTCAGTTTGTCTTCTATCTCTTCCGGGTAGATATTCTGACCGCTCGGACCAAGGAGCATGTTCTTGCTGCGTCCCTTGATGCTTACGTTGCCTTCGGCATCCATCAGGGCAAGGTCTCCGGTGTGCAGCCAGCCGTCTTTGTCGAGTACCTGTACGGTGGCCTCGTCGTTCTTGTAGTAACCCAGCATGACATTGGGACCACGGCAGACAATCTCTCCCGGAATGTTTTCGGGATCGGATGATAGGATTTTCACCTCCATACGCGGTGCGGCCTTTCCGCAAGAACCGGGTTTGAAGCGGGTCCAATCCTCGTAACAGATGATGGGGCCGCATTCCGTCATTCCATAGCCTACCGTATAGGGGAAATCTATCATCTTTAAGAACTGCTCCACTTCCTGGTTGAAGGCAGCTCCTCCTACAATGATTTCTGCAAAGTTTCCGCCAAAGGCTTGAATCATTTGTTCGCGTACGGTCGCCTTTATCTTGTCATTGATGATGGGTACTTTCAGCAACAGCTTCATGGCAGGAGTTTCCAGCTTGGGCAGTACGCTCTTCTTTATAATCTTTTCGATAATGAGCGGAACAGCCACAATCAGGTTAGGCTTCACTTCGGTGAAAGCCTGGAAAATGATTTTGGGGCTGGGCATACGAGTGAGGAAGAATATGTGGCAACCTACGGCGAATTCATACAGAAACTCGAATGCAAGTCCGTACATATGTGCCATTGGCAGCATGGAGACAATCTTGTCACCGGCTTTCAGCGGCAATACTTCGAAAGCAAAAGTGGTGTTTGACCAAAGGCTGCGGTAGGGCAGCATCACTCCTTTGGAGTAACTGGTGGTGCCGGATGTATAGTTGATGACCGCCAGTTCGTCGGGCTGGTCCTTGTGATAACTGACATGCTCCTTGCGGAAGTTCTTGGGGTATTTCTTACCGAACATTTCGTTGAGATGTTCGCGGGCATAGTCCAACTTTTCGCTACGGGAGACAAGAATGTAGAAGTCTGCCATCATCATGATGCCCTCCAGCAGCGGCATGGCACTTTCGTTGAGGTTTTCCCAAACCTGGTCGCCTACGAAAAGCAGTTTGGCTTCGGAATGGTTCACGATGTTGTGTACATTGTCTGCCTTGAACTCGTGAAGGATGGGGACGATTACCGCACCGTAGGTCAATGTTGCGAGGAACGTTACGCCCCAGTGGGAACTGTTGCGGCCACAGACGGCAATCTTATCGCCTTTCTTGATGCCGCTTGCCTCGAAAATGATATGCAGCTTTTCTATTTTGCGGGCTACGTCCTTATATTGTAGGGTTGCTCCCTTATAGTCGGTCAGAGCGTCTAAATCCCAATTTTCCTTTATGCTATTCTCTATATAGGCGATAAAACTTTGTTCCATGATATTAATTGCACATTTGGTTGAAAATTGTGCAAATATAAGGGTTTATATATAGAAAGCAAACTTTTATAGGGAAAATAGTTTTTATGGCGGCTATTTGCTAAAACTCGACAGTTATACCTAAAGTAGGCAGGATAGTGCCGCTTTCCTGCTTGAGGTATTTCATTTTATAGCGCTGTTCGGTAACAGGAGCAGACGGATTTTCGATGATGCCCGTACTCATTATCACATCCGGTTGCTTCAGTTTGTTGCCGGTGATATTCTGTATGTCCAGATAGATTCCTATCATGCAGTGATGGAAGTAGAAGGACTTGTCCACACGCAAGTCTAACTGGGCAAAGTTGGGAAGTCGCCCGGTATTATAGTACGCATAGTCGTAGTAGGGCTGTCCTTTGGCATCCCATGCTTCTACGAGTGATGATTTGTCTTCATCATAGGGAGTGTAGGGGCTGCCGCCTATATAGCTTAGCTTGCCTCCTATGCTCCAGCGCCGGGGCAGGTTGTATGTACCGCTCATGTTGAGTATGAAACGGTTGTCCCAGGCAGATGGAATGAAGTCTCCATCTGGGCGGTTGCGGTATTCGCTGCGGTATAAGGTGAAGGAGGATACGAGATTGAACTTGCCGGATGCCTGCCAGCGGAACATGGTTTCCAGTCCGTAGGCCCTGCCGCTGGCTGTAGGGACGAGTGCTTCGTTGCCGGTGACACCGTAATCGTTTCCTTTGCATGCCAACGGAATGTTGTCTTGAAGGGAAAGTGGCATACGGCTGTAACGCTTGAAGAAACCTTCTGCAGAAACCATGAACCGGTCTTGCAGGTGCCAGTCCACACCGAGGCTGCTTTCAAAGACCTGCATGTACTTCAGGTTTTTGTTGAGATATTGCCCTTCATTGTCTTTATATCCCAAAGCGGTGTAGGGAGGCAATTGGTGGTAGAGGCCGGTACTTCCGCTCAGGGTCCATTGTTCCGAGAGTTTGTAGGATGCAGAGAGGCGTGGGGAGAACTGTTTCCATAGCTGCCGCATCTTTCGGTTGTAAGTGTTGCCATCCATACGGATACCGGCAGAAAGGGCCAGACGCTTGTCGGCGGTGGTATAGTTGGAAGAGAAGAAAGCCCCCCAGCCGAAGATGTTGAGTGAGGTTTCGTAGATGGAAAGCGTACCCGAATGACTGCCGTATAGTCTTTGCCTGCTGTGGTTTGTATAGATGGAGTTGTTCAGTTCTGCTCCTTCTTTTAGGGTCCATGCTCCCAAGCGCGTTTGGTTTTCGAAACGCAGGGTGGTCTTTTGTTCTGTGGAGCGTAGGCGCAGGGTCAGGTTGTCTTCGGAAGAGTCATCGTTGTTGCGGTATTTCAGATTGCGGTTGTTCAGGTAGTTATGGCTCAGTATAAGGGATTGTACGTGCCTTCCATTGTAGTGTCTGTAAGAGGCTCCGAAAGTGAATGTTTCCTGATGGATAGTGGGGAGATAGCTGAGCAGATATTCGGCATCTTCTCCTTTTTCATCGGTATTCAGTTTCATCTTGTCAATGCCTGCAAGACCAAGCAGGGTCAGCTCGCTGTGCTCGTTGAAACGGGTTTTTGTTTTGAATTGTCCGTCAATGAAATTGGGCAGGAAGGGCAGTCCCAAAGCCTTGAACAAAAGTTGCAGGTAGGACTGGCGTGCGGAGAACAGATAAGTGGTGCGCTGCCCCAGATGGCCTGCTCCGCTGAGCGAGACTTCCGATGCGCCGATGGTGGCTTTGAACGCCTGCTTGTCCGGATTTCCGTCCTTGAGGCGGAAGTCGAGGACGGAACTCAAGGCTCCGGAGCGGTTGGCGGGGAAGGCGCCCGTATAAAATGTAATCTCGCGTATCAGGTCGGCATTGACAATACTTACCGGTCCTCCGGATGCACCCTGAGTGGCAAAGTGGTTGATGTTGGGGATTTCGATGCCATCCATATAAAAGCGGTTTTCGGAAGGAGAACCGCCCCGAACAATCAAGTCGTTGCGATAGCCGATGGGAGAGAAAGAGACGCCGGGATAGGAGCGTACGATGCGCGAAACATCCCGGTTGGCTCCGGGACTTTTCTCTATTTCCTGCAAGCCGATGATACGCATGCTGACCGGGCTTTCGATATTTCGCCGGAAGGGGGAAGGCACCACCACTACTGTGTTCAGCAGATTGGCATCCTCTTCCATCTCTATCTCGATGAACGGGGTTGAGGCTGAAACGATATATTCGGGGGTGGAAACAGTCTGGTATCCTATGCAGGATGCCTCAAGGCTATAAATGCCCGGAGGTACCTGCTCTATCTTGAATGTGCCGAGTGAATCGGTGGATACCCCTTTCCCGGGGATGCCGGCAACGAAAACGTTGGCGTAGGCCACGGGTTGTCTGGACTGTCTGTCGATGACTTTGCCGCGAACGGAATAGGTCACGGGAGCTATCATGGCATTCATGGTTGGGCTGATACCTGATAAAAGTATCAGCAATATAAACAATACAGTTCCCACCTTGTACCGTATGGCATTCATGGCTAATCAGACGTCACTAATTACTTTCCCAAGTACCATCGGTACATGCGTTGCACACCTTCCTCGATATCAATCTTATGATGCCATCCCAATGCATGTAACTTACCGGGATCGGTCAGTTTGCGCATGGTGCCGTCGGGTTTGGAAGTGTCGAAGGTCAACCGGCCCTGATAGCCTACGGTGTTGACAATCAGCTCTGCCAACTGGCGGATAGTGATTTCCTTGCCCGTACCGATATTGATGTGACAGTTGCGGATTTCCTTGTCGCCCGGCTTGAAGGTATCTTTGAAGTCGACGTGTTCCATGACGAAGACGCTGGCATCTGCCATCTCCTCGCTCCAGAGGAATTCGCGCAAGGGGGTGCCGGTACCCCATAATCTCACTTCTTCTTCGCTGATGCCGTATTTCCGGAGGATATTCAGAATGTCCTCTTTGCTGCTGTCGCCGTTGATGCCTTCCACCGGACGCAGGTTCATGTCGTGGCGTACGGCATCCCAGTCGCCTTGTTTCAGGCAGTGGGCGAGGTGTATCTTGCGTATCATGGCAGGGAGCACGTGGCTGCGTTCCAGGTCGAAGTTGTCGTTGGGACCGTAAAGGTTGGTGGGCATCACGGCAATGTAGTTCGTACTGTATTGAAGATTGAAGCTTTCGCACATTTTCAGTCCGGCTATTTTGGCGATGGCATAGGGTTCGTTCGTGTATTCCAGCGGAGAAGTGAGGAGTGCGTCTTCTTTCATCGGCTGTTCGGCATCACGGGGATAGATGCAGGTGCTGCCCAGAAAGAGAAGTTTTTTCACTCCGTGGCGGAAGCTTTCGCCGATGACGTTCTGCTGTATCTGCAAGTTCTTGTAGATGAAGTCGGCACGGTAGATACTGTTGGCCATGATGCCACCCACAAAGGCGGCGGCAAGGAATACATATTCGGGCTGTTCCTCGTCGAAGAAGCGGCGTACGGCAACTCCGTCGAGCAGATCGAGTTCTGTGTGGGTCTTGCCGATGAGATTGGTGTATCCTTTCTCCTCAAGATTTTTCCAGATGGCAGAACCTACCAGTCCCCGGTGGCCTGCTACATATATTTTGGCATTTTTGTCTAACATTGTTGTCTGAAAGTTTAATAGTTCATTCAAAGCTCTTTGCTTCTTAAATACAGTTTCTTCACAAATTTCATGTCGTGCTCTGCCATGATGCGTACCAACTCTTCAAAACTGGTCTGCCTCGGATTCCATCCCAGCAGTGTTTTTGCTTTGGTGGGGTCGCCCAGCAATTGTTCCACTTCGGCAGGCCGGAAATATTTGGGGTCGACTTCCACGAGGACTTTTCCGGTCTGTGTGTCGATACCCTTCTCATCCACTCCCTGGCCTTCCCAGCACAGAGTGATGCCTACCTCCCGGAATGCCAGTGTCGCAAATTCGCGTACGGTATGCATTTCTCCGGTGGCAATGACGAAGTCTTCGGGGGTGTCGTGCTGCAGGATGAGCCACATGCACTCGATGTAGTCTTTGGCATATCCCCAGTCGCGCCGGGCATCCAGATTGCCCAGATACAGCTTGTCCTGGAAGCCTTGGGCGATGCGGGCAGCCGCCAGTGTGATTTTTCTTGTCACGAAGGTTTCACCTCGGCGTTCGCTCTCGTGGTTGAAGAGTATGCCGTTTACAGCAAACATGCCATAGCTTTCGCGGTAGTTCTTTGTAATCCAAAAGCCATACTGTTTGGCTACGCCATAGGGGCTGCGGGGATAGAACGGGGTCGTTTCGCTTTGCGGCACTTCCTGCACTTTTCCGAAGAGCTCGGAAGTGGAGGCCTGGTAGATGCGTGTCTTCTTTTCCATACCGAGAATGCGTACGGCTTCGAGCATGCGCAGGGTGCCTACGGCATCGGTTTCGGCGGTATATTCGGGCACGTCGAAGGATACTTTGACATGGCTTTGGGCGGCAAGGTTATATATTTCGTCCGGCTGCACACTCTGGATGATACGGATGAGAGAGCTGGAGTCTGTCATGTCTCCATAGTGCAGGTTAATGGTACGTTTCTGTTTCATGTCGCGTACCCACTCATCGAAGTAGAGGTGTTCGATGCGGCCGGTGTTGAAAGAGGAAGAGCGACGCAGGATACCGTGCACTTCATATCCTTTCTGCAGGAGGAATTCGGCAAGGAACGAGCCGTCCTGCCCGGTAATGCCGGAGATAAGGGCTTTCTTCATAATGTATGCTTCTTGTTATTATGTCTTTTCGGACTGCAATATTCGTTATTTTCCACGAGATAGCAAAATATAAACTATTTCTTTCCCATCACTTTGTCGATAATCAGTGCGATTGCCCCGTCGCCCGTCACATTGCAGGCAGTACCGAAGCTGTCCATCGCTATGTATAGTGCAATCATCAGCGCTTGTGCCGACTCGTCGAAGCCCAGCATGGATTGCAGGATGCCCAGTGATGCCATGATGGCGCCTCCCGGTACCCCGGGAGCGGCTACCATAGTGATGCCCAGCATGAAGATAAATCCTGCAAATAGAGGGAAATCATGGGGCATGCCTTGCATTATCATCAGTGCCAGGGCGCATGCCACAATCTTCAATGTGCTGCCCGACAGATGGATGGTGGCGCAAAGTGGGATGACGAATCCGGCAATATCGGCAGAGACGCCGTTCTTCCGACTTTGCTCCAATGTTACAGGGATAGTGGCGGCACTGGATTGAGTGCCTAGAGCCGTGAAGTAGGCAGGCATCATTCGTCCCAGTAGTTTGAGAGGGTTCTTGCGGACAAACAGTGCCGCAATGCTGTATTGGAATACCAGGAGAAAGATGTGAAGCAGGAAGATTACACCGATAATCTTAATAAAGACCATCAGGATGCCGAATACTTGTCCACTGTGCGTCATGTTGAGGAAAATGCCGAAAATATAGATGGGAAGCAGCGGCAATATCACTGCACTGATCATGCGGATGACAATCTCTTGAAAATCGCGTGCCGCATTTTTCAGTACCTCACTTTTCAGATGAGCCAGGCCCAGCCCCAGTGTGAAGGCAAGTACGAGTGCGGTCATAACATTCATCAAGGGCGGGATACCCACGGAAAAATAGGGAAGAATGCCTTGAGACTCACTGACTTCTTCTAACGGCACCCCGGTTTCTATGAGGGAAGGAAATACCGCCATACCGGTGAAATAGGAGAGAAAGCCGGAGAATAAGGTAGCTCCGTAAGCAATGAGCGCCGTGACGACCAGCATCCGTCCGGCTCCTTTGCCGATGTCGGCAATGGCAATCGTGACCAGTCCCACAATGATGAGGGGGATGGAGAAGTTCAGGAATTCACTGAAAATGGCATTGAATGTTACGAACAGCCGTACCAGCGAAGCCGGTAGGAAATTTCCGAAAAGTATACCTAAGATAATGGCAATGATGATGCGTGGCAATAGTCCGATGTGGAAGTTCTTCATGAGCATTGGTTTTCTGTCTGGTTGAAAAATAGGCTTTCGCTGACAAAAGTACTATTTTATTTTCGTAATTCATACGAACAAATGCTGTTAGCATTTTGTTTCCATATAAAGACAAAATTTACATGAATATGAAGAATTTAAATAAAACAGACATTGGACTTATCGGTCTGGCAGTTATGGGCGAGAATTTGGCCCTCAATATGGCAGATAAGGGATGGAATGTTTCGGTATATAATCGTACGGTTCCGGGAGTGGAAGAAGGGGTGGTGGAACGTTTTGTGAACGGCCGCGCCAAAGGGAAAAAAATTGAAGGCTATACAGATATAGCCGAATTTGTAACTTCCATTGCCATACCCCGCAAAATAATGATGATGGTTCGTGCCGGCAGTGCGGTGGATGAACTGATGGAACAGCTGTTTCCCCATTTGTCCGAAGGGGATATCCTGATTGACGGTGGTAATTCCAATTATGAGGACACCAACCGGCGTGTGGCATTGGCCGAAAAGAAAGGCTTCCGTTTTGTGGGAGCTGGAGTTTCCGGTGGAGAGGAAGGAGCGCTGAACGGCGCGTCTATCATGCCCGGAGGATCTGAAAGTGCCTGGCCTGAGGTGAAGCCTATCCTGCAGAGTATTGCGGCAAAAGCATCTGACGGTACCCCGTGCTGCCAGTGGATTGGTCCTGCCGGTTCCGGTCATTTCGTCAAGATGATACATAACGGTATCGAATATGGAGATATGCAGCTTATTGCCGAAGCTTATTGGGTGATGAAGAATCTGCTTGGTCTGGACAATGGACAGATGGCGGAAATCTTTGCTGATTGGAATGAGGGTAAGTTGCGTAGCTATCTCATTGAAATTACCGCCAACATACTGCGTCATAAGGACAAATCAGGAGGTTACCTGATAGATAAGATATTGGATACCGCCGGACAGAAAGGTACGGGCAAGTGGTCCGTTATCAATGCGATGGAGCTGGGCATGCCGTTGGGGCTGATTGCTACGGCTGTGTTCGAACGTAGTTTGTCGGCACAGAAGGGCTTGCGTGAAACGGCTTCCAAGCAATTTGTATGCCGACGCTCGCAGGCGGTGTACAACAAGTCGGAGATGGTGAAGGATATCTATTCCGCACTCTATGCTTCCAAATTAGTGTCATATGCTCAGGGATTCGCCGTGTTGCAGCGTGCATCCGACGCTTTTGCCTGGAACCTCGATTTGGCATCCATCGCACGCATGTGGCGGGGCGGCTGCATCATCCGTAGTATTTTCCTGAACGACATAGCTACGGCTTTCGAGGCAAAAGACAAGTCCAAACATCTGCTGTTGGCTCCTTATTTCAAAAATGAAATGCAGCTGTTGCTTTCCGGCTGGAAACATCTGGTGGCACAATCCATGAAAGAGGAACTTCCGGTGCCTGCATTCTCGTCCGCCTTGAATTATTTCTATTCGCTGGTGTCTGCCAAGTTGCCTGCCAATATGATTCAGGCGCAACGTGACTATTTTGGTGCGCATACCTTTGAAAGGACAGACGAGTTGCGTGGACAGTTTTTCCATGAAAATTGGACGGGACACGGAGGAGATACGAAATCGGGTACGTACAATGTGTGAGAAAGGGGAGAAGATGATGAAGAAATTAGTGATTGTTATATTCGGCGCTTCGGGTGACTTGACGAAGCGCAAACTGATGCCGGCGCTCTATACTTTATATAGTGGCGGGCGGTTGCCGGAAGGATTCTCCATTCTGGGGATAGGACGCACCGAGTATACGGATGCCCGTTACCAAGAATATATAATGAGTGAATTGAGTAAGTTCGTAGCTTCCAAAGAGCAGGTGGAAGATAAAATGAGGGATTTTTGCAGCCATCTGCATTACCAGACATTGGATCCCGCCGAGGTTGAAGGCTATCATCTGCTGGACGGACGTTTACAAGAGTTTACCGGTGAGCAGAAACCGGACAACCTGCTGTTCTATCTGGCTACTCCACCTTCCTTGTACGGTGTCATTCCCTTGCACTTGAAGGCGGCCGGTCTGAACCGTCCTGATACGCGTATCATCGTTGAAAAGCCGTTCGGTTACGATTTGGAGTCAGCCAGAAAGCTGAATAGCATTTATGCTTCCGTTTTCAAGGAGCATCAGATTTACCGCATCGACCATTTTTTGGGTAAGGAAACGGCGCAGAACATTCTCGCCTTCCGTTTTGCCAACGGAATCTTCGAACCGCTATGGAACCGTAATTATATAGACTATGTGGAGATTACAGCCGTAGAGAATCTGGGTATCGAAGGACGTGGCGGATTCTATGAAGGTGCCGGAGCCCTGCGCGATATGGTACAAAACCACCTCATACAGCTTGTGGCGCTCACTGCATTGGAACCGCCTGCCGTTTTCAATGCCGATAATTTCCGCAACGAGGTGGTGAAGGTCTATGAGTCATTGGCCCCCTTGACAGAGGAGGATTTGGAGGAACACATTGTCCGCGGACAATATACGGCTTCGGGCTCGAAAGCCGGGTATAGGGAAGAGAAGAACGTGGCACCTGATTCGCGTACCGAAACGTATATTGCCATGAAAATCGGTATTAACAACTGGCGGTGGAAGGGTGTTCCTTTCTATATCCGTACCGGCAAACAAATGCCGACAAAGGTGACTGAGATTGTTGTACATTTCCGTGAGACGCCCCATCAGATGTTCCGTTGCGAGGGTGGACATTGTCCCCGCGCGAATAAGCTGATTCTCCGCCTGCAACCCAATGAAGGTATTGTGCTGAAATTCGGCATGAAGACTCCCGGACCCGGATTTGACGTGAAGCAGGTGATGATGGACTTCAGTTATGACCAGTTGGGCGGGTTGCCTACCGGCGATGCCTATGCCCGTCTGATAGAGGACTGCATACAAGGTGACCCTACACTCTTTACCCGCAGCGACGCGGTAGAGGCTTCATGGCGCTTTTTCGATCCCGTGTTGCGTTATTGGAAAGAGCATACGGATGCTCCTTTATATGGGTATCCCGTAGGTACGTGGGGACCTTTGGAAAGTGAAGCGATGATGCACGAACATGGTGCTGAGTGGACTAATCCGTGTAAGAATTTGACTAATACAGATGAATATTGCGAGTTATGAAAAGTTATGTTTACCATTCGGCTACAGCTACGGCACATGCGTTGATTGAACATTTGATTGCGATGATGGAGCGTGAGCCGGAAAAGACCTTTTATTTTGCATTCAGTGGGGGAAGTACTCCTTCGCTGATGTTTGACATTTGGGCCAACGAGTACAAGGAGGTGACTCCTTGGATGCGGATGCGGATTTATTGGGTGGATGAACGGTGTGTGCCGGCAGAGGATTATGAGAGCAATTATGGTACCATGCGCCGTTTGCTGTTGGATGAAGTAGGCATGCCCGATGAATACGTTTATCCTATTTATGGAGTGAACCGCCCGGAGATTGAAGCAAAGAACTATTCGACGCTGGTTTGCCGCACGGTTCCGCTTTGGGGTGGCTTCCCGGCCTTCGATGTCGTTTTGCTCGGTGCTGGAGACGACGGGCATACCTCCTCTATCTTTCCGGGGCAGGAATATCTGCTTTCTTCCTTTCATCCTTATGAGGTGAGTGTCAATCCCTATAATGGGCAGAAACGCATAGCCATGACCGGCTGCCTTTTGTTTGCTGCGAAGAATCTTATTTTCTTTATTACCGGCAAGAATAAGGCGGATGTGGTCCGCGATATTCTTGATTCCGGGGATACCGGTCCGGCAGCTTATGTGGCCCACCATGCCGAGCGTGTGGAATTGTTCCTCGATGCTCAGGCCAATGGCGGGAAAATGTCTACTTAGATGTACCGCTCTCCAGAATGCTTACGATGGAGAATAATGTAAAGCAGATGCCTCCCAAACCTGCCAGTACGCGTGCAGGGACAAAATAGGCATTGTGCAGGCTTGCCATCTCAAACAGAAAGGCGGAGAGAAACAGACAAGCCAGGGCCGTGAAGACCGGAATCAGCGGGATGCGGTTGGCCAGCTTGAAAGTGTTCCGCCAGATGGCGGCAAGTAGTATGACTTTGCTGGAAATGCTGTAGCATACCAGTCCCAGGCCTATCATAATATATCCTGTGGAGGAGAGTGCCGGATTGCTGTTGGCCAAGACCAGAAGTCCCCAGAGAATGCTTATGCTGCCCATTATCAAAACAAGGGCCGGCCATTGTTTCCGTTCAGACTTTGTATAGTTGTTGCGTATCTGGCGGACGATGGTTGCAACCAGCGCCACCAAGCTGGAACAGATACAAGCAAGTCCTGCCATGACATGGCCTGCTACATAATATGCATTGTGCTCGCTGCTTTTTGACAATAGCCAGAAGGCCCATATCCATGCCATTACTGCCATAAGGGTGGCAACTGCTATCAGGATATATCCCTGGGAGGAATTGAATGCATCGGCAGGTTGTAGCTGGTCGGTACGTTCCGAGTTGGCGGGAATGAGGGTGAAGCGGGTGGAGGCTGTGGCTGTGGTAGCTACACAAGCTGTGATGAAACCGACTCCGCAAATCACGTGTCCTGCCACGAAATTACTTGCCGTGGCAGCTTCGTGCATATAATTCCAACCATAGATTACTGTGAGTACGGCTGCCAGGTAACCAATAACCGGAAGTGCGTATCTGGCTATCGGATTGTAGGTATGAATAATTTGTCTAATGATTGTTGCCGCTGTGGCGAACAAGGCAATGCAAATCATCCCTAAGGAAAATACTACCGGACCGGCCACAAATTTTGCCGAATCCAGTCCTTCGTGGAGCACAAAGGCTCCGTAGCCGAAACAGAAAAGGGCCATCAACAAGGGTATAGCCCTGAAAAGAATACTGATACCGTAATTCATAACTGTTGTTTTTAGAGTTTCCCCTTCAAACAGCGTTTCTGTGGCTTTGTTCCTCCTTTTAAGATTTATTTGTGATGAGAAGTGTTTCCCTGTCCGTATTTAGGGAGCCAGCCTCTCCTTTTTCCAGCTGCCATCCGCTTGTTGGGAATAGAGGAAACGGTCGTGTAGCCTGCTTTCCCGTCCTTGCCAGAATTCAAAACGGAAAGGGGTAACGGCAAAACCTCCCCAGTTGTCGGGACGTTTGATACTTTGCCCTATCCATGTTGCCGCTTCGCGGACGAACGCGCGCATTATCTCCATACGGCTGCCTATGACGTGACTTTGGGGTGAAATCCTCGCCCCGATTTTACTTTTGTAAGGCCTGCTTGCAAAATAGGCGTCAGAATCGGCAGGAGCGCATCTTTCAGCTTTTCCTTCAATATGTATTTGCCTTTCCAGTTTGTGCCATACGAAAGATAAGGATATATACGGATTTGCAGTCAGTTGCCGGCCTTTCCTGCTTTCGTAGTTGGTGAAGAAGATGAGCCGGCCATTTTCCACCCCTTTCAGCAACACTGTGCGTGTAGAGGGATGTCCGTCTGACGAGACTGTAGCTACCGTCATGGCGGTGGGCTCGTACTCATCACTATGGATAGCATCGTTCAGCCAATGGTCGAATTGCTCAAGGGGATTGTCGTTGAGGTTACCCGGTGTCAGCCTGCCTTTCTTATATTCTCTTCTGATGTCAAAGAGTTGTGATTTCATTATCGTGTGGTTTTATCAGGAGTGATATATTGTTTTTCTATGTAACAGTCTGAGAGGGCTGAATGTTTTTGTTTTTCTGCGGAAAGAAAAATATGGAAGAAGGAAATGGCTGTGTTGATACTTAAAAAAATGGGGGTGTGTCAAAATTCACCACAGATTACACGGATTAACACAGAATGAGCTTAATCTACTGATAATCAAAGATGCTTATCTGTGCAAATCTGTGTAATCTGTGGTGAATACCAGTTTCGACACACCCTCGGATATTGGAGATTACCTTATGGAGACAAGTGGAAAGTGGACACTGGCATGTCTGCTATTGTAATTTAAACATTACGGGAACTGTGAATTTACAACGGACCGGTTTGCCTCGTTGCTCACCGGGTTTCCATTTGGGCATGGTGGAAATTACACGGATAGCTTCTTTGTCCAGATAGGGCTCTACGCCTCTTACTACTTTTACATCTACGATGCTGCCGTCTTTGTTGACAACGAATTGTACTATTACGCGCCCCTGGGTTCCGGTCTCTTGCGCAATAGTCGGGTATTTTATACTCTTACCCAGATATTGCATCAGACTCATGCCATTATAAGAAAACTCGGGATTCTTCTCTACAACTTCAAAAATCTCATCCTCTACCGGAATCTCTTCATCTACGGTTGGAGATATGGGTTTGATGATTACAGCTTCACCGATTTCTTCGGAAGAGGCAATGGCTGTTTCTTTCACATTGTCATTATCATCCACAATTGTCAATACCTCGGCAATTGCAGGAGCTTGAGGGGGTGGTGGAGCTACTAATTCGGGTTGCTCCGTGATAGGAATTTCAATTTCCTGCTCAAATACGTTCTCGGTAATAGCACCGCTCATGTCAATCCTAACATCACGCTTCGACCATTCAAATGCAACGAACATGAAGACCAGCACAATTACATAACCTACAAGTAGCCAACTTGACTTCTTGTTTTCCAGGCTTGCTTTGGATGTTTTCTTGATTTCCATAATTTACAAGATTATTACCGTATAATGGTTGTCGCGAAACTAACATTATACAGATGTGATTAGTAAAATCATAAAACATGCGTGCCCACTTGTTTCTGTATTAAAGATAAGAAAATGAATGTTATGTTGGTGTTTGATATGTAGTTATATATAGTTTTTTAAATTTGCTTTGATAATTTTTCTGCTTGTGGATTAAATAGTGTTGATATGTAAAAAGCACTTCCAGCGTTCGCTTACGGAGGAAGTGCTTCACACAAAAACTAAACTAGACTTAACTAAACTATTCTATTGGGGGAGTTTCACAACTCCTATCTGTTCGGTGCAAAGATAAAAAAACATATTTTAATATGCAAAAAGATTCTATAATAAATCGACGGTTTTTCCGATTTTATCGACGGATTGGTCGATTTTTTTAGCTTCTTTGGTCTAAAAATTCTTGAAAAGCCAGTTTATAGCTGTCGCTTATCGGGATGTAGTTCTTTCCGAACACGATGCGACCACGGTCTATAATACGTATTTTATTCTTCTGAACAATGTAGGAACGGTGGACGCGCATGAAACGCGAGGCAGGCAGAAGTTCCTCCATTGCCTTCATGCTCATGAGAGACAAGATAGGCTTGGGAGAATCCTCCTCGTAGATTTTGAGATAGTCTTTCAGCCCCTCTATGTACAGAATTTTACTCAATTCGATTTGCACCAGCTTATACTCGCTCTTTACGAAGATGCTCTGAATCTCTTCCTTGGGCTGTTGCAGCAATTCAAACCATTGCACAGCCTTGTTGGCAGCCTGCAGAAAGTCGACGTAGGAGATGGGTTTCAGCAGGTAGTCCAGCGCATTGACTTTGTAGCCGTCTATGGCATACTGGTCGAAGGCGGTGGTAAAGACAATGCGGGTGCCGGAATCGACCATCTTCGAAAATTCCAGTCCGTTCAGTTCGGGCATCTGGATGTCGAGGAAAAGCAGGTCGATGTGCTTCTCGGGCAACTCCTTGATGGCTTGTACGGCACTGGAGTATTTACCGACCAACTCTAGAAACGGGGTCTTGTTGACGTAGCTTTCCAGCAACCCCAGGGCGAGGGGCTCGTCGTCTACAATGGCGCACTTCAGATTCATATCTTTATAATTAAAATAGATTTATACTCTTTCATGTCCTCACTCACTCCTTGCTGCCAGTCGTAATGACCGGGATAGGTCAGCTCCAGACGCTTGCGCACTTGTTCCAACCCGATGCCGCTTCCACTCTTGTCTGCCACGCTTTTGGGATGATAGCTGTTGGTTATTTCGCAATGTATCTCTCCGGGGCTTTCACTGAAGTGGATACGGATAAAGCTGGGTTCGGTGGGGGAGATGCCATGCTTGAAGGCATTCTCTATGAGGGAAATAAAGATGAGCGGAGCTATTTCAGTACGGCTGTCCGGTCGGACGTCTATCTTTGTTTCCACACGGACGTTGGCGGAGAGACGGATGCGCATCAGTTCGATGTAGTTGCGGATGAAGTCCATCTCCTTGTCCAGGGTGACGAAGTTCTGCTGATTGTCATACAGCACATGGCGCAGCAGTCGGCTCAGTTCCTGCACGGCAGTCTGTGCCTTGTCGGCATCGAAGGCGATGAGGGCGTAGATGTTATTCAGCGTATTGAGCAGGAAGTGCGGGTTGAGCTGGTTGCGCAGGTTCTTCAACTCGGCTTCCGTGCGGCTTTTCTCGGCTTCGCGGCGGGCGGCGTCCATCTGCGCCCAGCGGCGGCTCAGCTTGATGGCAGCGCTGAGGCCGGCGGTGAGAATCATGGTCGAGACGTCGCGCAAGATGAATATCCATTTGGGAGGCCCCATGTGCTGACCGTCATCATCGCCGCGCATATGGTTTTGGAATGTGTATTCTTGCCAAAGGTGGGCGCCGGTGGTAATGCAGATGATGAGCAGTGTGTTCAGCAGGAGATACTGCCGGATGCGTCCCTCGAACAAGTAGCGGGGAATGAGGAGGCAGTAGTTGATGTAGAATACAAGGAAGAATGAGAGGGTACTGCTGCTACCGTGGCGCAGATAGTCCGCAAGGCTGATATTGAAGCCGCTGCGTGTCATCATCAGAAAGGGGAAACCGATGACGATACCCCAGACAATGATGTGTATCAGGGTTTCGATGCCGCGGCGGCGTGGGTTAGGGAGCTGTTGTTTCATCATGATACAAAGATACGGATTTTAGGTGGATATTGGAAATATCCGCTGCCTGCGAAGCAAATCTCTGTTCGCAGGTTGCGGATAAGCGTTTCCAGGTTGCGGATATGTATCCCAAGCTTGCGGATGTCTATCCCAAGGCTTGGGATAGAGATTGTTCTTAGTTTCGCATAACTTTTTTCCCTATTGCCGGAAACTTTTTTCCTAATACTTAAGAACTATTTGGCTAACTTCCGGCAAGGGAGAAAAGGTTATTCGTAGCGTATGGCCTCTATCGGGTCGAGGTCCGCAGCTTTCTTGGCGGGATACCAACCGAAGAACACTCCGGTGACGGTACATACGGCGAAGGAGAGGAATACACTCCACGGCTGGATGAAGATGGGCCAGTGGGCAACGCCCTTCACTATCAAGCTGGCTCCGCATCCGATGATGACACCGATAATGCCTCCGGTGATGCTGATAAGAATGGCTTCGATGAGGAACTGGCTCAAGATGTCGACACCGCGGGCGCCTACACTCATGCGCAGGCCGATTTCGCGCGTGCGTTCCGTCACCGATACGTACATGATGTTCATAATGCCGATGCCGCCCACTACGAGCGAAATGCCGGCTATGCAGGCAAGCAGCGTGGTCATCAGGTCGGTGGTGGAGTTCAGCATGGTGCTGAGTTCCTGCTGGCTGCGAATGGTGAAGTCGTCGTCGTCACTCTCCTTCAGCTTGTGGTTGCGGCGCAGTATCTCGGTGATCTCGTCGGTGGCATTGTCCGTCATGTCCTCGGTGAGGGCGGAGGCGAAGATGCCGCTAAGGTAGGTCTGTGCCAGCAGGCGTTTCATCACGGTGCTGTAGGGGGCAAGCACTACGTCGTCTTGGTCCATGCCCATGGAGTTGTAGCCTTTGGACTTCAGCACGCCCACCACGCGGAAGGGCACTTGGTTGAAACGGATGATACGTCCCACGGGGTCCTCTCCTCCGGGAAAGAGGTTGTCTTGGATGGTCTTTCCGATGACGCACACCTTGGCAGAGGTCTGTATGTCGGCTTCGGTAAACATCTCGCCGTTCTCCACGCTGAGCTGCCGGATTTCGAGATAGTCCGTGCCCACGCCGCTCACGGAGGAAGGGTAGTTGTTGTTGCCCGCGATGAGCTGCCCGCTGGAGGAGACATTGGGGCTGACGGCAGCCAGGAAGTTGGTTTCGTTGCGCAGGGCTTCGTAGTCGGTCAGCTTCAAGGTCTGCATGGCGCTGGGGTCTTGGCGGACACCGCCGCGCATGTCGGCACCGGGGTGAATCATAATCATGTTGGAGCCCATCTCGGAGATTTGCGCCTGGATGCTTTTCTTCGAACCTTGTCCGATGGCAAGCATCGTGATGACGGACGCCACGCCAATGATGATGCCCAGCATGGTGAGGAATGCGCGCAGCTTGTTGTTGTTCAAGGCTCGCAAGGCTATTTTGAAAAGGTTTGTTCCGTTCATATCGTTTTAATGGAAAGTTTAAAATTAATCCCTAATCCTTAATCCCTTATCCCTCATTCCTCCTCCTGCTTAGGCAATGCTGCCAGGGCTTCGGCTGCATTCTGGATTTGGGTGTTGATGGTATCGTCCTTGATTTGTCCGTCGCGCAGCACGATGTTGCGGCTGCTGTACTGGGCTATTTCGGGGTTGTGGGTGACGAAGATGATGGTGCGCCCTTCGGCATGCAGCTTTTGGAACAGTACCAGAATCTCGAAAGAAGTACGGGTGTCCAGGTTACCCGTAGCTTCGTCTGCCAGGATAACGGCGGGATTGTTCACCAAGGCGCGGGCGATGGCTACGCGTTGCATCTGACCGCCGGACATCTGATTGGACTTATGTTCCAGTCGGTCGCCCAGCCCCACGGCTTGCAGGGCTTCGATGGCACGTCTCCGCCTTTCGGAAGCCGAGACGGAGGAGTTATACATCAGCGGTAGCTCCACATTTTCCACGGCAGTGGTTTTGGGCAGCAGGTTGTAGCTCTGGAATACGAAGCCGATTTTACGGTTGCGTAGTACGGCGCGTTGAGGCTTGCTCATGGTACGTACGGAGATACCGTCCAGCAGGTATTCGCCGCTGGTGGGTGTGTCCAGGCAGCCGAGGGTATTCAGCAAAGTAGACTTTCCGGAGCCCGATGTACCCATGATGGTGACAAACTCGCCTTCACGGATGGTGAACGAGACGCCGTGCAGGGCATGCACGGTTTCGTCCCCCACCTGGAAGTTGCGTTTGATATTTTGAAGTTCAATGACTGCTTTATTCATAATTCTTTTTTTGTATTATTTTCCGCTCTTCTTCTTACTTCCCGGAGGGCCAGGCATGAACGGACTCTTCTCACCGCCGGGAGCTTCCTGGCTCATGTCCGGAGCGCCGCTGCCGGGCATGCTGCCGATGGTGGCTTCGGTCACTACTATGGTACCTTCGTTAATGCCACTGATAATTTCCGTGTTGACTCCGTTGGAGATACCTATCTTCACTGGATGGGCGGTAAAGGTGTTGCCTTTGCGGGTCCAGAGTTTATGTTCCCCTTCGCAATCCTTCACGATATCATTGTCGCCGATAAGCGGTTTTTCGGGGTTGAAGCGCAGGGCACGGGCGGGAGCGCACAGCACGTCTTTGCGGTCGAGGGTGAAGATGGTGACGTTAGCTGTCAGGCGTGGTTTCAGTTTCAGGTCCGGGTTGTGGGCGGAGATGACTACTTCGTAGGTCACAACCGTGCTGGTGCTGGTGTTCGACGTGCTGCTTGAGCTGGCATCTCCCAGACGAATTTGTGTGACCACTCCTTCGAACACGTCATTCGGGTAGGCGTCTACGGTAAACGTGGCGCGCTGTCCCTCTTCCACACCGCCTATGTCCGCTTCGTCCACGTCGGCCACAACCTGCATCTGCGTCAGGTCGGCAGCGATGGTGAACAGTGTCGGTGTCTCGAAGCCGGAAGCCACGGTCTGTCCTGCTTCCACGTCACGGCTGATGACCACACCGTCGATGGGAGAGGTGATGGTGGCGTAGGAGAGGTTGCGTTCAGCCTTTGCCAGTGATGCCTGGCTGCTTTCGTAGTTGCTGCGGGCCTTCTCGTAGTTATAGACGGATTGCTCATAGTCCGTGGCGGCGATGAGCTGCTTTTCGTTCAGCGTCTTGTTGCGTTCGTAGAGTTTCTTCTGGTACTCGTATTCGGCCTTTGCACCGTTGTAGGCGGCGCGTTGCGAGGCAAGTTCGCTTTGCAGGGTCACGCGGTCCATCTCGGCAATGAGCTGGCCTTTGGTTACTACGGAATTGTAGTCTACATGAATCTTGTCAATGATACCGCTCACCTGGGTACCCACTTCCACTTCTGTCACCGGTTCGATGGTTCCCGTGGCGGTTACGGATTCGGAAATCTCACCTTTATGGATGGTTGCTGTGGCGTAGGTCACCTTGTGCTTGGCCTTGGCACCACCGAAGAGCCATACGCCGCCGCCCACTATGATTACGGCAGCTACGGCAATGAGGATGATTCTTTTTTTGTTCATATATATATAAGGTATTATAATTCGATTTTTTCTCCTTGATAAAACTTCAGTAGCTGCATATTCAGTATGGCCATGTATTTGGCTTGCAGTGTCTCCTGCTGTGCGCTGAGCAGATTGCTTTTCTCAGTCAGCAGTTCTACGGTATTCTTCATGCCCAGGTTGAACTGCTCTTGAATCAGTTCATAGCTGGTCTGCGTACTTTTCAGTTTCTCTGTGGCGGCGGCGTAGCGCTGCTGGGCGCTGTTGGCATCGAGCCAGAGGGTTTCGATGGTCTTGTACAGCGTTTTTTGGTCGTCCAGCAGGTCCAGTTCGCTGGTCTGCTTCTGAATCTTGGCTTTCTCTACGGCACTCTTGGTCTGCCGGTTGCTGAAGATAGGCACGCTTACGGTGAAGCCCAGCGAGTTGTTCCAGTTCTGTTTGACTTGCTCGCTGAAGGTGAAGTCATTGCCGTTGGCATGGCTGGTTCCGATGCCGGCGCTGAGGCTCAGCGTAGGCAGATAGCCAGCGCGGGCAATTTTGATGTCGAGGTCGGATGTCTGTATATTCAGTTTGCCGGCTTCTATTTCCGGACGGAGCACGAGGGCAGAACGGTAAACGTCCGTTTTGGTGGGCAGGGGTGCCAGTACGTTTTCCGTGCCGAGTGTGGGGATGTAGAGGTTCATCTCGGATTCGCCGTCCAGTTCCAGGAGTTGTTTCAGTTGTAGTTTGTAGTCTTGCAGGGTGGCTTGTGCTGTCACCAGCTGGTACTTGTCGGTACTCACTTGCGCTTCCAGTTGTGCCAGGTCGCTTTTGGCTATGCTTCCTGCTTCGAGAAGTTGGCGGGCGCGTTCGCATTCGGCCTGGCTCACTTCCAGGGTCGATTCGTTCACTTTCACGGCTTCGGCGGCGTAGAGTATCTGTACGTAGGTTTGTGCGATACTTTCTTCGATGCTGTTCTCGCTCTGTGCTACGCTAAGTTCGGCAATGCGGTTGTTCAGTTGCTGTTGTTTGATGGTGTTGAGGCGTTTCCCGCCGTTGTAGAGGGTCCAGTTGGCATCGATGCCGTAGCTGCCGTTATAGGAAGTCTTGCTCTGGCTGCTGGTGATGTTGTCGCCGTCGATGATGGTGTTTGTCTCGCTCTTCGGGCGATTCACGACACGCTGGCTCACACTGGCCGAAAGGCTGGGGAAGAGAGCGGCTCGGGCGGTCTTTACATCTACCTGGGCACTTTCCGCACTGAGGCGGTTCTTGCGGATGGTGATGTTTTGCTGCAAGGCATAGTCGATGCACGCTTGCAAGTCCCATTGGGCGGGCAGGCTGTCGGCTGGCTGCTCGGAACTGCCGGGTATCTGCGTGGAAGTGCCGTTTTGGGCGGCCACTCCCATACAGCTTGCCATACATAGCGCTATCACTGTCAATCTTTTTACGTTCGTCATATCTTCGTTATTCTATGGTTTTACATTTGCAAATGTAGTAGGGTGGAGAAAGGATTGCAAAAGTGATAGACGTTGGGGAAATTTTCCTCGCCTAAAATCTTTTTTGTACCGATGAATGGGAGAAGTCTTTTTTCTGTTCAACTTTTCACCTTTTTATTTGTTCTTTATATAAAAGTATTTTATATTTGTAATCATTATAATTTTATCGGCATGAAACAGACTGCGGTAAACATTTGGCGTTTTTATTTGGAAGGTTTTCGAAGTATGACGTTAGGGCGTACTTTGTGGCTTATCATTCTTGTGAAGTTATTCATCATGTTCTTCATTCTCCGCCTTTTCTTCTTCCCACGGTTTCTGAATACCCCCGTGGTGGGCGATGACAAGGAAGGCTATGTCAGTAATGAGCTTATCCATCGGAGTCTGGGCGACTAAACACGGAGACACAGAGTTTATTTCCTTGCCCTTATAAATTCTCCGTGTCTCTCTGTTCTTACCCGATAACTTAAAAACTTAATAACTCATAACTTATAACTCATAACTCATAACTTGATTCTTATGCTTGGACACATTGACACTTCCCTGATTGACTGGTCGAGAGCCCAATTTGCCTTGACCGCCATCTATCACTGGATTTTTGTGCCGCTGACACTTGGACTGGCGGTAATTATGGGCATCATGGAGACAGCGTACTACCGTACGGGTGACGAATTTTGGAAACGTACTGCCAAATTCTGGATGAAGATTTTCGGTATCAACTTTGCTATTGGTGTAGCAACCGGTATTATTCTGGAATTTGAATTCGGTACGAATTGGAGTAATTACAGTTGGTTTGTGGGCGACATCTTCGGTGCGCCGCTTGCCATCGAGGGTATTTTGGCTTTCTTTATGGAAGCAACGTTTATCGCCGTCATGTTCTTCGGCTGGGATAAGGTGAGCAAGCGTTTCCACCTGGCATCTACTTGGCTCACGGGGCTGGGCGCCACGATTTCTGCCTGGTGGATTCTGGTTGCCAATGCGTGGATGCAGAATCCCGTAGGTATGGAGTTCAATCCCGATACGGCACGCAACGAGATGGTGGACTTCTGGGCTGTGGCAACTTCGCCGATGGCTGTCAACAAGTTCTTCCACAGCGTGCTGTCCGGCTGGGTGCTGGCTGCCGTGTTTGTAGTAGGCGTAAGCTGCTGGTATCTGTGGAAGAAGCGCGAGAAGAAATTTGCGCTGGCAAGTGTAAAGATTGCCGCATGGGTAGGTCTGTGTGCCGCTGTGCTCTCTGCCTGGACGGGTGATGGCTCGGGCTATCAGGTGGCGCAAAAGCAGCCGATGAAGCTGGCTGCTATGGAAGGCTATTATGAAGGGCGGCAAGGTGCCGGATTGGTAGCGTTCGGGCTGCTGAATCCTGCCAAGCAGACACCGCAGGACGGAGTAGACCCATTCCTTTTCCGTGTGGAAATTCCGAAGATGCTGTCGTTGCTTGCCGAGCGCAAGATGGATGCTTTTGTTCCCGGTATCAATGACCTGCTGAAAGGCGGATATCCGTTGAGCGATGGTACCGTAGCGCTTTCGGCAGAGGAGAAAATAGAAAAAGGAAAAACGGCTATCGGTGCGTTTGCCGCCTATCGTGCAGCCAAGGCTGCGGGCAATGAGGCAGATGCAGAGGTGGCTGCCAAAGTGTTGAAAGATAATGTAGCCTATTTCGGTTACGGTTATATCAAGGACGTGAACGAGCTGGTGCCCAATGTGCCCCTTACGTTCTACATGTTCCGTGTGATGGTGATGTTGGGTGGATATTTCATTCTCTTCTTTATCGTAGTGCTGTTCCTGGCCTATAAGAAAGACTTGTCGCGGATGCCGTGGATGCATTGGGTGGCTATGCTCACCATTCCGCTGGGCTATCTGGCCGGACAAGCCGGATGGGTGGTTGCCGAGTGCGGTCGCCAGCCGTGGGCCATCCAAGATATGCTGCCCACGAGTGCCGCCATCTCCAAGCTGGATGTCGGCTCCGTGCAGACCACGTTCTTTATCTTCCTGGTACTTTTCACTGTCATGCTGATTGCCGAGGTGGGAATTATGCTGAAGGCCATTCGCAAAGGTCCGGAAACCGAAACGCACACACCGTCACATAACTCATAACTTATAACTCATAACTCACAATGAATGCTTATATATTTCTTCAACACTATTGGTGGTTCGTAGTCTCCTTGCTGGGAGCACTGCTGGTATTCCTGCTGTTTGTGCAGGGAGGTAATTCGCTTCTGTTCTGTCTGGGGAAGACGGAGGAGCAGAAGAAGATGATGATTAATTCTACGGGACGGAAGTGGGAGTTCACGTTTACAACGCTTGTCACGTTTGGAGGCGCGTTCTTTGCTTCGTTTCCGTTGTTCTATAGTACCAGTTTCGGAGGAGCTTATTGGTTGTGGATGATTATTCTGTTCAGCTTTGTGTTGCAGGCTGTCAGCTACGAGTTTCAGTCGAAGGCGGGAAATCTGCTGGGCAAGACAACGTATCGCACGTTCCTGGTGATAAACGGAGTGGTAGGTCCGGTATTGCTGGGTGGGGCAGTGGCCACGTTCTTCACGGGGTCTAACTTCTATATCAATAAAGGGAATATCGCAGATGCGGCAATGCCGGTTATCAGTCAATGGGCTAACGGCTGGCATGGGTTGGATGCGTTGCTTAATCCGTGGAATGTGGTGCTGGGGCTGGCTGTGTTCTTCCTGGCACGTATCTTGGGAGCGCTTTATTTTATTAATAATATCAATGAGGATGATTTGGTGAAACGCTGCCGCCGGGCACTTTGGGGAAATACGGCGTTGTTCCTGGTATTCTTCCTGGCCTTCGTCATCCGTACGCTGCTTGCCGACGGCTATGCTGTACGCCCGGAAACGGGAGAGGTGTTCATGGAACCTTACAAGTATCTGACGAACTTCCTGCAGATGCCGGTAGTGCTGCTTGTATTCCTGGTTGGTGTGGTGGCTGTGCTCTGGGGCATTATCCGCACGCTGTGGAAGCCGGCATTCGACAAGGGTATCTGGTTTGCCGGTGCAGGGACGGTGCTTACGGTATTGGCACTGCTGCTTGTGGCAGGCTATAACAATACGGCCTATTATCCTTCTACCCACGACCTGCAAAGCTCACTCACGTTGGCAAACAGTTGCTCGAGCCAGTTCACACTGAAGGTTATGGCTTATGTCTCTATCCTTGTTCCTTTCGTTCTTGCCTACATCTTCTACGCTTGGCGCAGTATCGACAATCGCAAGATTGATGCGAAGGAGATGGAAGAGGGAGGACACGCGTATTAATTAAAAATTAAGAATTAAAGGAGGATGTGTCATCTGTGTGCTATTAACTGTTTTGATACATCCTCTTCTTATTCTTTTGTCCGCTTCTCATTTAGCTGGAATTTGGGTACCAGTTTCATCAATCGTAGAATCTGTCCTTGCCTTTTCTTTATGTAAGGGGAGGGGTGTGCTGAGTCGAAGCGTATGGGGTTGGGCAATGTTGCCGCTATTAGTGCGCACTGTCCGGCAGAGAGCTTGGCTGCTGTAGTCTTGAACTTGTATTTGGCGGCAGCTTGTGCGCCATAGATGCCTTTTCCCATTTCGATGGAGTTGAGATAGACCTCCATGATACGTTCTTTGGACCAGAAGAACTCTATTAGTACGGTGAAGTAGACTTCCAGTCCTTTACGTACCCAGGAAGACTGGGGCCATAGGAATACATTCTTTGCCGTCTGCTGGCTGATGGTGCTTGCGCCCCGTTTCCGTTTTCTTGTTTCATTCTCCTTTATCGCTTTCTGTATCTCGATGAAATCGAATCCGTTGTGTGTGGCAAACCGGTTGTCTTCCGAGGCAATGACGGCCATAGGCAGGTGAGGGGATATCTTGTCGGAAGATACCCAAGTGTGGTGCCAGCATGGACTTTCACCCTTAAAGACCTGTTGCACGCTGCGAATAACCATCAGTGGCGTGATGTAGACGGGTACAAAACGATAAGCCACTACCGCTAGGATAGTGGAAATAAAGAAGAATAATATGATGTTGCGGAGGAACCGCAAAGGCTTCGGGAGTTTCATGGAGAGAGTGCCAATGTGATTAATGTGTTAATGTGCCAATATGCATATTGGCACATTAACACATTAATCACTTTACCATATTAATTAGCTGCCTCCGCATTCTTAATCATCTGTTCGCTGGCATACATATATACCTCTACGCGTCGGTTCTGGTCGGCAGACAGACTTTCGTCGTATTCGTTGTATCCCACGCCTTCCACTTTCTTGAACTGGGCCGGAGATACGCCGCAATCCTGCAAATAGTTCTCTACGGCATAGGCGCGGTTCTTGGAAACTTTCATGTTGGCTTCGTAAGTACCCACTTTGTCGGTATGGCCGATGATGGCGATATCGGTTGTCGGGTCTTCCTTCAGAATCTGTGCGAGTTCGCGCAGGGAAGCCTTTGCCTCGTTGCTCAGTGCTGCGGAGTTGAAGCCGAAAAGAATACCTGCCGCAAAGGATACTTTGACAGCCGGCAAGCCGTTTGCATCCGTCACCTGCTCCACTTGGGCGCCTTCAATCTTGGCAGCTTCGGCAGCCTTCTTGTCCATCTTGTGTCCGATGGCAACGCCGGCACCCGTACCTACTGCAGCACCTACCGCAGCTCCAATGGCTGCCCCCTTGCCTTTACCTATCAGTCCGCCGATAATGGCACCTGCTGCTGCACCGGAGCCACCGCCGATTATTCCACCTTTGGCCTTGTTGTTCATTGTGCCGCAACTGCCCAGCAGCAATGCGCCGCACAAAAGTAATACTGTAAATTTCATCTTCTTCATAACTCTTTTTCTTTAAAAGTTGACTTTATCTTTAATGTTGCAAATTTATGTATATAATAACCATATTCTTCTTTCTAAAGTTCGCCAGTTCTGTCCTTTTTTAGAGAATTTTCCTTTTGATGAGGACGAACCAGGCTGTCAGTATAAGACCTTTGGCAACGGTCGTTCCACTTACTGCCCACCAGATGGCGTCCACTCCCATACCCATGTGCACCAGCAATAACGCCACCGGAATACGCATGTAATTGCATCCGATGCTGACAATGGCAGGCGGCACTGTCCGTCCCAGTCCGTAGAACACGCCCTGCATGGTAATTTCCATCATCATGAACATTTGCGAATAGCCGTCGATGCGGAGGAAATCTCCACCCACACGGTAGGCTTCGGCCTCGGGTACGAAGATAGAGAACACCTCGCTGCCGAAGAAGATGAACAGTAGTGAGCAGAGGCTTCCGAATACGCCCGTCATCCACATGGTGGTGCGCCATGCTTGCTTCACGCGCGACTTCTGCCCCGCGGCATAGTTCTGGGCGATGAACGTGCTCAGCCCCGTGGAGAATCCTTGCGAAGTATTCCAGGTGATGGCCTCGATTTGTCCACCGGTGGTGAATGCCATCAGTCCGATGTGTCCTCCCTGCTCCGAGGCGGTGCGCGAGAGGAACATATTGACGAAGGCAAATAGCGTGTTCAGCGTAGCCACGGGCAGCCCGAGCTTGAAGATGCGCCGGGTGTACTTCTTTTTCAGCGGAACGATAAAGGAGAAACCTCCGAGCACGGCGCTTTTCCCCCGGAGTTTGTAGACGAAGATGCCGAATACTGTAGCTTCGGAAAGCCATGTGGCAAGTGCCGCGCCCACTGTTCCCCAACCGAAGCCGAAGATGAACAGAGGGTCGAGGACGATGTTCATTATCAGTCCCGTCCCGCTGATGTAGAACGGAATCTTGCTTCGTCCTGCCGCGTTGTAGATGCCCGTAAAGGCAGCGGAGAGAAAGATGAAAGGCAGTCCCGTCGACACGATGCGCAGATAAGTCACGGCGGCGTCCGTGATATGCTGTTTCAGCTCGAAGATGTTCAGGATGGGGCGGGCGAAAAGGAAGAGCAGACCTCCCCAGCAGACGGAGATGAGCAGGGCAATCGTAATGTTGTGCGAAGCAAAGCTGCGTGCATCCTCTTCGCTGCGTGCACCGATGGACTGGCCTACGCTGACTTCGGCGCCCACTTTATTGAGCAAGGCGATGGATCCGGACATCCACGTCAGTATGCCTACCGCACCTACTGCAGCCACGGACTCACTGCCCAGACGCCCTACCCATGCCATGTCCGTCAGGCTGTAGGCCATCTGGATGAACGAGGTGGCCATGATGGGCATTGCCAGCGTGAAAAGCTGGCGGTTGATGGGGCCTTGTGTCAGATTCTTTGTTCCTTGCACGTTGACGGGTTTTTAGGTAAACAATGTGTTGTTCATCCCCTTTTCCGCTTTCTGCGGAGACGGTGGCGGCGTTTCTGCTTGTACTTTCGTATCTTGGCATATACCAGCCAGATGAAGAGCAGACCGAAAACGGCGAAGATGAGCAGCACAATGCCTGTGTTGAGATTGTCACCTTTCACGCGGCTCCACATCTCGAGCACCAGTTCCGTGCGGTCGCCGAAGTCGCGTATCATGGCGCAGCGTTCCACTACTCGGCGGTCAGGATATTGTACCGGGTCTATCTGCAGGCTGTCGGCTCCGGGCAGGGGGCCGAAGAAGTAGCTGAGGTCGGAGTGCACGTCGAGCGTGGTATCGGTTTTGGCCTCCATGATTTCCGGTGTGGCTACGGCGCTGACGTAGCCGATGGCATCCATGTTGCGCAGTGCCACGGAAGGCTGGCAGAGGTAGTTGATGAAATAGCTTGCCGCCTTCACGTTGCGGGCGTAGCGGGGGATTACCCAGCCGTCGTACCAGATGTTGCTGCCTTCGCAGGGGACGGTGTAGTCCAGTTCCACACCCACGGCATCGGCCTCCTCGATGGCCCAGACGGCGTCGCCGCTCCAGGTGAAGTTAATCCACGCCTTGTTCTTGGTCATCATTTCCTTGCCGAAGTCGGCTTCCCAGCCGGCGATGTTGGGTTTCATCTCCTTGAGGCGTTGCTCGGCCAGGGCGATGGCCTGCGGGGAGTTGTCGTTCATCAGTTGCTCTACGGTGACGGTGCTGTCGGCCAGCTCCCGGGCGTGGGCGTAGATGATGGCGGTACCGTAGGCATCGCGGTAGCTGTCCTTCATCAGTATTTTGCCGCGGTTTTTGGAGTCCCAGAGGATGTCCCATGTGCCGGCCTCTTCGGCGGTAATAAACTTTTTGTTGAAGAGGATACCAGCGGTGCCCCACATGTAGGGCACGGCATAGTCCTCGGTCTGGCGTTCCGGTTGCGAGGTCTTGTTCAGCTCGTGGCGAATGTAGGGCGACACGTTGGGGATGTAGTCCGGCGTGTGGCCGAAGTTGCGGTCGATGGGTAGCAGGAGGTCTTTGCGAAGCATGCGTTCGATGATGTACTCCGAGGGGCATACGACGTCGAAGTCCTCGTGCCCGCGCTCAATTTTGGTGAGCATGATTTCGTTGATATCGAACACCTGGTAGATGATACGGAGGTCTTCGCCCGTCTGCTGCTTGTACCAGTCGGGAAATTCGGCAAGCACATCTTCATCGATGTAGTCCGCCCAGTTGTATATCTTCAGTACACGGCTGCGCTCTTCTGTGGAGTTTCCACAAGAAGAGAGGGATGCGATACAGCACAGTAGAATCAGTATGTTTATTATCCTTTTCATCATCTTGTTCTTGACAATTGATAACTTATAACTCATCACTCACATCAATCGTTTTTCGTCCGTTCGGCCCGCTTGTTGATTACAATCAGCAGCACCAGCACTGTCACGAAGATGATGGTGGAGAGTGGCCGCAGTTCCGGCGTCAGTCCACCTTTGCGCGCATCGGCGTAGATGTAGGTGGAGAGCGTTTCCAGCCCCTGGTTGCCGATGGTGAAGATGGTCACGGCAAAGTCGTCGATGGAGAGCGTGAAAGCAAGGATGAATCCGCTTATCATACCCGGAAATATCTCCGGAAGAATAACCTTGCGCAGTGCTTGGAACGGTGTGGCGCCCAGGTCGAGTGCCGCCTCGTAGACATTCTGGTTCATCTTTTTGAGCCGGGGCATTACGCTGAGCACCACGTAGGGCGTGCAGAAAGTGATGTGTGCCAGTACCACTGTGGTGAATCCTTGCGATATGCCGAAGCTGACGAACAGCAGGAACAGCGACACACCGGTGATAATGTCTGCATTCATCATCGGGATGGCATTGGCGAAGTTCATTACCTGCCGTGTGCGCGAGCGCAGATTGAAGATGCCGATAGCTGCAATGCTGCCCAGCGCCGTGCTGGCGGTGGCAGCAAGCAGGGCAATGGCGAATGTGTTCCAGATGGCATTTATCAGCGAGTGGTGCATCCCGCCCGTAAACAAGGAGCTGTACAGCTTGGTGGAGAACCCCGTCCAGTTGCCCAGCACCTTTGCCTCGGTGAAGGAGAATATCATGATTATCAGGATAGGCGAGTAGAGTAACGCCAGCAGCAGCCACAAGTAGCCGCGGGTCAAGATTCGTGTCATCATATCACACCTCCGCTTTCATTCGATGCCCCGTCCTCCTCGTTGGTAAAGAGGATGGTGATGCCTATCAGCAGCAGCATGATGAGCGAGAGGGCGGCACCGTAGTTCCACATTCCGTTGTAAATATTCTCTTGCACCGTGGTGCCGAACAGTTTGATGTTGTTCATCGTCAGCAACTCGGCAATGGCAAAGGTAGAAACCGTAGGCATAAACACCATCACTATGCCGCTCATCACTCCCGGCATGGAGAGCGGCAGAATCACCTTGCCGAATACGCGGGTAGGAGAGGCTCCCAAGTCCTGCGCAGCCTCAATCAGATTGTGGTCCATCTTCTGAAGAGTGTTGTAAATGGGGTATATCATGAACGGCAGGAAGTTGTAGACCATACCGAACACAAGGGCACCTTCGCCCAGCGGCAGGTTCAGGAAGTCGAACAGCGCCACTGTGGCAAGCGTACGTATCAAGATATTCACCCACATGGGGAGGATGAACAGCACCACCATGGTGCGTGAGGTGTTGAATTGCTTCTGGCTCAGGATATACGCTGCCGGATAGCCCAGCAGCAGGCAGACCAGCGTGGTGATAACGGCTATTCCGATGGAGTAGACAAACGTGTTCATCGCTTCGGGGTGCATCATGAACTTGCGGAAGTTGGCCAGCGTAAACGCTCCCCCTTCGTCCGTAAAGGCATAGAGCACGATGAGCAGTAGCGGTACTATGACAAATACAAGCAGAAACAGCGCGTAGGGTACCGTCCAGTTGCGCCGGCGCATGAAGAAATGGGATAACTTATTGAGCACTTCCTTCCTTATTAAGAGATTGAACAATCCGTATATTTTGAGGGGCGATGGTGATACCTACACGGTCGCCGTCGTCCCACACGTCGTTGGTGTCGACAAAGATATCTTCGTCCCAGTCCGTAAACACGGTCAGGTGGTAATGGTTTCCTTTGTAGAGGATGAATTTCACTTCACCCGTCAGACGGCCGTCCTCTTCGTTGTCCTCGAGGATGACGTACTGGAAGTCCACTTCCACTTGTACGCTACTGCCCGGTTCGATGCCTTGCACGGGCAGGCACTCGAAGTTGCAGCCTAGGAACTCTACATGTGTCTCGTCCACCAGCTTTCCTTCGAAGGTGTTGCAGGTGCGTTCCTTCTTCATCACATGGATGTCGAAGGGCTTCACCAGCAGACCGACTTCGCGTCCTGCCTCGAAGGCATGGTAGTCCTGCACCATCAGCTCGTAGCCTTCGCGCGTCTGCACCAGCATTTCGTAGTGCACACCCTTGAAGATGCAGCTGGTTACGGTCCCCGTCAGCTGTGCGGCGTCGGATACATCGAAGATGTAGATGTCTTCGGGGCGAATCACTACGTCTACCTGCATCTGCTCGCCAAATCCCGTGTCCACGCATTCAAATTCGTGTCCGCAGAAGGTGACGGCTTTATCCTTTATCATAACTCCGTTCAAGATGTTGCTTTCACCAATGAAGTCTGCTACGAAGGAGTTGATGGGTTCATTGTAGATGTCCGTCGGCACGCCTATTTGCTGGATGCGTCCTTCGCTCATCACGACGATGGTATCGCTCAAGGTCAGTGCCTCTTCCTGGTCGTGGGTCACATATACGAAGGTGATGCCCAGCTTCTGGTGCATCTCCTTTAGCTCCATCTGCATGTCCTTGCGCATTTTTAGGTCCAGGGCGGCAAGGGGTTCGTCCAGCAGCAGCACTTCGGGTTCGTTGACGATAGCTCGGGCAATGGCTACGCGCTGTTGCTGCCCGCCGGAGAGGGAGTCTACATCGCGGTCCTCATAGTCCGTCATGCCCACCATGCGCAGGGCCTGCTTTACCTTCTTCTCGATGGTGGCACCGGGCAGCTTCTTCAGCTTCAGCCCGAAGGCAATGTTGTTGAACACGTTGAGGTGGGGGAAGAGGGCGTACTTCTGGAACACGGTGTTCACCGGACGCTTGTGCGGCGGTGTCTGCGTGATGTCCTTTCCGGCAATGGTTATCACTCCTTCCGAGGCTGTCTGAAAGCCTGCAATGAGGCGTAACAGTGTTGTCTTTCCGCAGCCGGACGGTCCCAGTATTGTTACAAACTCGCCCTTACGGACAGACAAATTCACATCATTCAGCACGGCCTTGTCTCCGAAGAATTTCGATACGTGCTCCACACTGATGATGCAATCGGACTTTTGCATAAGCGTCTTTTACTTTATCCAAACGAATTAAACAAATCTCAGAAGAAAGCTGAAATAAAATCAAAACAGTTTCTCAAGCTTTCAAAAAAGCGGGTACAAAGTTACATAATTTATCGGGATTTTTCGCCTTACTCTAAAATTCATTATTCCTATGAAGTTAAAATAATAAGTAATACCTTTGTTGGCAGTATTGATATTAAAACTTAATAACATGATGGAAAAGAAGATTGTACTCATCACCGGAGCCTCCTCGGGAATAGGGGAAGGCTGCGCGCGTAAATTTGCCATGAACGGTTACCGGCTTATACTCAATGGCCGTAATGTGGAGAAACTGAATGCTGTAAAGAAAGAATTGTTGGAGAAATATGGAGCCGATGTGTATCTGCTTCCTTTCGATGTCCGCGACCGGCAGGCTGCCCGTGCCGCCCTCGAATCCCTTCCGGAGGAATGGAAGGCGATAGACATACTGGTGAACAATGCCGGACTCGTCATTGGGGTGGACAAGGAACATGAAGGCAATCTGGATGAATGGGACATTGTCATCGACACTAACGTGAAAGCCTTGCTTGCCATGACCCGCCTCGTGGTTCCCGGTATGGTGGAGCGTGGCCGTGGTCATGTTATCAATATGGGGTCCATTGCCGGAGATTACGCTTATCCGGGAGGCAGTGTGTACTGTGCTTGCAAGGCTGCCGTCAAGGCCCTTTCCGACGGACTCCGCATCGACCTGGTGGATACCCCGGTACGCGTAACGAATATCAAGCCGGGGTTGGTGGAAACCAATTTCTCCGTCGTCCGTTTCCGTGGTAACCGGGAGGCGGCCGATAATGTATATAAAGGTATACGCCCGCTGACCGGCGACGATATAGCCGAAGTGGTCTATTTCGCCGCTGCCGTCCCCGAGCATATCCAGATTGCGGAAGTGCTGGTGATGCCTGCCAACCAAGCCACGGGGACAATTGTCAGCCGGAAATAGAATTTGTATAAGGATATGATAAAATGATACTATTTTATCTTCGGGGAAACGCCTACATTTGCGCACAGCTAAATGAATATAGAATCTAAACAAGAAAAGCATGAATTTCAAGAAACGAACAAATTTTCTCTTTGGAGCACTGCTGCTGACCGGCAGTTTGTTGGCTCAAAACGTATGTGTATCCACTCCGAAAACCTCTTTGGTGCTTTCGGCTCCTGAAGGCGGTACACTGAGACACTTGTATTATGGTAACAGACTTTCTGAAGCCGACTTGCAGAATATCTCTGCGGCAGAAGCGAACCATGCAGCCTATCCCGAATATGGATTGAACGCTCCCGTGGAGACGGCCCTCGCTGTGAAGCATGCCGACGGTAACATGACCCTCCAGCTCGAAGTGCTGAATGTGACTACCGAGAAGGATGGGAATGCCGTGACGACTGTCGTGGCGCTGAAGGATAAGGTGTATCCCTTCTTCGTCAACGTCTGTTACCGTGCCTGGCAGGATGCCGACGTGATAGAATCCTGGACTGAAATCTCCCATCAGGAGAAGAAGCCGGTGGTGCTCAATCAGTTTGCTTCCGGCTATCTGCCCATCCGCCGTGGCGATGTATGGCTATCCCATCTCTCCGGCTCCTGGGCCAATGAAGGGGTTTTGACGCAGGAACCTCTCACTCCGGGCATGAAGGTTATCAAGAATAAGGACGGTGTGCGCAATTCCCATACTGACCATGCCGAAGTGATGTTCTCCCTTGACGGCCGTCCGCAGGAGAACACGGGCAACGTGATTGGTGCAGCCCTCTGTTACAGCGGCAACTACAAGCTCCGCATTGAGACGCACGATGATGAATACCACCATTTCTTTGCCGGAATCAACGAAGAGAACTCTACTTATTCCTTGAAGAAGGACGAACTTTTCCGCACTCCCGAACTTGCCCTGACTTATAGTAATGAAGGCTTGAGTGGCGGCAGCCGTAACTTCCATCGCTGGGCACGCCTGCACAAACTGGCGCACGGCACTACCCCCCGCAAGATTCTTTTGAATAGTTGGGAAGGCGTGTACTTTGACATCAACCAGCAAGGTATGGACCAAATGATGGCGGACATTGCCTCCATGGGTGGCGAGTTGTTCGTGATGGACGATGGCTGGTTTGGCGACAAGTATCCCCGTAAGAACGACAGCTCATCACTCGGCGACTGGGTGGTGGACAAGAACAAGCTTCCGAACGGCATTGAAGGCTTGCTGAGTGATGCCAAGAAACATGGCGTCAAGTTTGGCATCTGGATTGAGCCGGAGATGGCGAACACTACCAGCGAACTCTACGAGAAGCATCCCGACTGGGTACTTAAGGCTTCCGAACGTGACGTTGTGTTGGGACGCGGCGGCACGCAGGTAGTGCTTGACCTTGCCAATCCTGCCGTGCAGGACTTCGTTTTCGGTGTGGTAGACAACCTGATGACCTCTTATCCTGAAATAGATTACATCAAGTGGGACGCCAATATGTCTGTCCAGAACCACGGTTCGCAATATCTGACGAAGGATAATCAGAGCCACATGTACATCGAATTTCACCGCGGCTTCGAGAAAATCTGCCAGCGCATCCGTGCCAAATATCCCGACCTTACCATCCAGGCATGTGCCAGTGGCGGCGGTCGTGCCAACTACGGAGTGCTGCCTTACTTCGACGAGTTCTGGGTAAGCGACAATACCGATGCCCTGCAACGTGTCTATATGCAGTGGGGAACTTCCTATTTCTTCCCCGCCATCGCTATGGCATCGCATATCAGTGCTGCCCCCAATCATCAGACGTTCCGCACCATCCCTCTGAAATATCGGATAGACGTTGCCATGAGTGGTCGTTTGGGTATGGAAATTCAGCCCAAAAATATGACGGAAGAAGAAAAGGCTCTTTGCAAGAATGCCATTGCCGAGTACAAGACCATCCGTCCCGTAGTACAGTTGGGAGACATTTACCGCCTGCTCTCTCCTTATGACAAGCAAGGTGTGGCTTCTCTGATGTACGTGGCTCCGGAGAAGGACAAGGCAGTCTTCTATTGGTGGAAGACGGAACATTTCTGTAACCAGCACCTGCCGCGTGTGAAGATGGCAGGGCTCTGTGCCGACAAGCAATACCGGGTGCATGAACTGAACCGTATAGATAATGTTCCCTTGAACTATGAAGGAAAGACTTTCAGCGGTGCCTATCTGATGGCAAACGGGTTGGAGATTCCTTACACACATAAGGTGGACTACCACAAACAGACCGACTATTCAAGCCGTGTGCTTTATCTGGAAGAGGTGAAATGACGTGAATAAAGGTGAGGTTTAGCCGCGTAAAGGTGAACTTGAGCGGCGTAAAGGTGAGGTTGATGGGTACAGTTGGTACAGTGGTACAGCGTCTCTTCTATCTCACACACGCATGTATATAAATAATGTACGCGTTATGAAGTAATGTACATAAGCACATGTGTGTGAAGCAGAAGAGGCGCTGTACCCACTGTACCAATTGTACCACTGTTTGGATGTCCAACTTTTCTTTTCGTACCCTTTTGGGACTTTCAGGTAAGATGGAAACATAAAAAAAGTCCCACAATACATTGATATTGTAGGACTTTTTTCTTTTTGTCGCCTTCTGGCTTTGTTTCTATGTGAACCGCTTGGGGCTCGAACCCAAGACCCCAACATTAAAAGTGTTGTGCTCTACCTGCTGAGCTAGCGATTCAATCCTTCATTGCTGTTAAGCGGGTGCAAAGATAGATACTTTTTTGAAATTTGCAAAATAATATCATCTTTTTTCTTATCTTTGTCCCCATCAATCCTTGATATTAATCATTATCACTGAACATTAATCATTAAATACATGGCAACAGTAGACGATAAAAAGATTATCTTTTCTATGGTTGGGCTGAATAAAACCATTCAGCAGAACAACAAGCAGGTACTGAAGAACATTTACCTCTCGTTCTTCTACGGGGCAAAAATCGGTATCATCGGTCTGAACGGTTCGGGTAAATCGACCCTGCTGAAGATTATCGCCGGATTGGATAAGTCCTATCAAGGCGAAGTGGTATTCTCGCCGGGATATTCTGTGGGGTATCTGGCCCAGGAACCGTACCTCGACCCCACCAAGACCGTAAAGGAAATTGTAATGGAAGGCGTGCAGCCTATTGTGGACGCGCTGGCAGAATACGAGGAAATCAATCAGAAGTTTGGCTTGCCCGAATATTATGAGGCCCAGGACAAGATGGACAAGCTCTTCTCCCGCCAGGCCGAGTTGCAGGACATCATCGACGCGACCGATGCCTGGAACCTCGACAGCAAGCTGGAGCGTGCCATGGATGCCCTCCGTTGTCCGCCCGAAGACCAGTCCGTAGAACATCTTTCCGGTGGTGAGCGCCGCCGTGTGGCCCTTTGCCGCCTATTGTTGCAGAAGCCCGATGTGCTTCTCCTCGACGAGCCCACTAACCACCTTGATGCCGAATCTATCGACTGGCTGGAACAACACTTGCAGCAGTACGAGGGTACGGTGATTGCCGTGACGCACGACCGTTATTTCCTTGACCATGTGGCAGGCTGGATTCTTGAACTGGACCGTGGCGAGGGCATCCCCTGGAAGGGGAACTACTCCAGTTGGCTGGAACAGAAAACTAAGCGCATGGAGCAGGAAGAAAAGACAGCCAGCAAGCGCCGCAAGACACTGGAACGCGAGCTGGAATGGGTACGTATGGCTCCCAAAGCTCGTCAGGCAAAGGGGAAAGCCCGTCTGAACTCCTACGACAAATTACTGAACGAGGACGTGAAAGAGAAGGAAGAGAAGCTGGAAATCTTTATCCCGAACGGCCCCCGTCTGGGCAACAAGGTGATTGAAGCCAAGCAGGTGGCAAAGGCGTTCGGCGACAAACTGCTGTTCGACGACCTCAACTTCATGCTTCCACCCAACGGAATCGTGGGTATCATCGGCCCTAACGGTGCCGGTAAGACCACGCTTTTCCGCCTTATCATGGGGCTGGAAAAGGCAGATAAAGGCGAGTTTGAGGTAGGGGAGACCGTAAAGGTGGCCTACGTGGACCAGCAGCACAAGGATATCGACCCCAACAAGAGCGTATATCAAGTCATCTCCGGTGGAAACGACCTAATTCGCATGGGTGGACGCGACATCAATGCACGCGCCTATCTGTCCCGTTTCAACTTCTCCGGCGCCGACCAAGAAAAGCTCTGCGGGGTGCTTTCCGGTGGTGAGCGCAACCGTCTGCACCTGGCGCTCTGCCTAAAGGAAGAAGGTAATGTACTGTTGCTGGACGAGCCCACCAACGACATCGACGTGAATACGCTCCGTGCTCTCGAAGAAGGTTTGGAGGACTTTGCCGGATGTGCCGTGGTCATCAGTCACGACCGTTGGTTCCTCGACCGTATCTGTACGCATATCCTCGCTTTCGAAGGAGACTCCAATGTGTTCTTCTTTGAGGGCTCTTATTCCGAATATGAGGAAAATAAACAGAAACGTCTTGGGAAAGAAGAACCCACCCGTGTACGTTATAGAAAGCTCATGAATGACTGATTTCAGTGCGAATTTGAAAGTATATTCTTTTACTTGTTGACAATACGAAAGCCCTGCTGTAGAATGCAGGGCTTTTTTTGTTTAAAAATATCTCAAAAAAGCCTTTCTACCTTCAAAAAATGTAACATAAATATAACATTAATCTCGTTTTTATTAGTTATATTTGCGACTTAAAACATAAATTAATGTTTAATTAACACTATCTATTAACAAAAAACAGAATTATGAGAAAACATCTAATTCAATTCCTGTTGGTTGCAGTGTTGTCGGTATTCAGTGCCGCTGCATTTGCTCAGACTACAGTGAGAGGTCAGCTTGTTGATTCAGAAACAGGTGAACCGTTAGTGGGTGCCGCCGTCATGGTGGAAGGTACTACACAAGGATCGGTGACCGACATTGATGGCTATTTCAAGCAAAGCGTTGCTTCGAATGCGACATTGCTATTCAAGTATGTGGGGTATAAAGACCAGAAGAAGAAGATTACGCAGAAGGGCGCTTCTGTGGATTTGGGTGCTATCCCAATGGAACCGGATGCTGTGATGCTGAAGGACGTAGTGATTACATCGTCTATTGCTGTGGCACGCAAGACTCCGGTTGCAGTATCTACTGTCGACCCCGTATTTATTGAAGATAAGATAGGTTCTCAGGAGTTACCGCAAATCTTGAAATCTACTCCGGGTGTTTATGCTTCTAATGAGGGAGGTGGCTTTGGTGATTCCAACATAAAGATTCGTGGTTTTAAGTCAGAATATGTGGCTATGATGATTAACGGTGTACCCATGAACGGAATGGAAAACCAGAAAGTATACATGAGTAACTGGGGTGGTTTGATTGATGTGGCCAGCAGTATTCAGGTACAACGTGGACTTGGTGCCAGCAAGGTGTCAACTCCTTCAGTAGGTGGCTCACAAAACATTATAACCAAGACTACTGATGCCAAGAAAGGCGGCTTCATCTCTTACGGCATGGGTAATGACGGCTACAGTAAAGTGATGTTCAGTGTCTCTTCCGGTCTGACAAAAGATGGTTGGGCCTTTACTTTATTGGGTGCCAGAGATAAACGCGACGGTTATATTCAAGGTACGGAATCCGAGGCCTACACTTGGTTCATGAGTATTGCAAAACGTATCAATGACAACCATCAACTTTCATTTACAGCTTTTGGAGCACCTCAGTGGCATAATCAGCGTAATATGGCAAATGGTTTGAATATCAAGGAGTATCAGCGTGTAAAACAATGGATGGGTGAGGAAAGTCCCTATCGTTACAACTCTACTTTCGGTTATCGCAATGGACAAGTGATGAACTCTTCACGTAACGAATACCATAAGCCCCAGATGTCTCTTAATCATTTGTGGCAAATCAACCATAAGTCAAGCCTCAGTACAGCAGCTTATATGTCTATCGGTACTGGTGCGGGCTATAGTGGTACGGGGGTAACGGGGTACACCAGCTCTTGGTACGGTACGGCCAGTGATGGTACGGTGAACACTCAGTTCCGTTGTCCTGATGGTACTTTTGATTATGATGCTGTGGATAAGCTTAATGCAGATAACTATACTAATCCGGTGAATGTGAGTGGAATGCCCGGTTATAAAGGTTCGCTGATGATTATGAACAAAGCCTCGAACGACCATTTCTGGACAGGATTGATTTCTACTTATACCACTAAGTTTGGTGATTACTTTGATTTCTATGGTGGTATTGACTTCCGCTATTATAAAGGTTTGCACAAGAATGTCATTACCGATCTTTTTGGAGGGCAGTATTATGTAGACTCTTATAACCGTAAGAGTGTATTGGCTGAGAATAGTGTGAATGGTGGAGTCACCTCCTGGGTAAACCAGAAGTTGGGAGTAGGAGATGTGATTCGTCGTGACTACGACGGTTTTGTGATGTACGAAGGTGGTTTTGCCCAATTGGAGTATAATAAAGATAAAGTGAGTGCATTTGTTTCAGGTGGTCTTACAAATACCAGTTATTGGCGTAAAGACCGTTTTTATTATAGTGGTGACAAACAGCTGTCTTCGAAGAAGCATTATTTGGGAGGCAATGTGAAAGCTGGTTTGAATTACAACCTTGATGATTACAATAACGTATTCTTCAATACCGGATTTATCAGCCGTGCTCCTATTTTTGATAATACCTTCATCAATTCTCAGAGTTCACATGAGCGTAATCCCGATGCTAAGAATGAGAAAGTTTACTCTTTCGAATTAGGTTATGGATATCGTAGCCAGTATTTTTCAGCCAATGTAAACGCCTATTATACTATGTGGAAAGACAAGGCTTTATATGATACCGGATCCTATGAAGACGTAAACGGGGCTTCCCAGCGTTGGACAATGAACATGACCGGTGCGCAGGCTAACCACATGGGTATAGAGCTTGACTTTATTGCCAAGCCTTTCCGCTGGATGGAAGTTAACGGTATGTTCTCTTGGGGAGACTGGCGCTGGAATGGGACAGCGAAAGGCTTCATGATGAATACTGAAGGCCAGATTATGGCGAATAGCCGTGGTGAAGTGGTGACAGATATGAGTAATGTAGATCAGTACAAGTATACCATTGAAATGGATAATGTACAGGTGGGCGGTTCTGCTCAGACTACAGCTGCTTTGGGAGTGACATTCCGCCCAATGAAAGGCTTGCGTCTTAATGCAGACTGGAACTTCTTTGCACGCAATTATGCCGATTATGACATTGATGCGAGCCAAGCCACTCAAAAAGAGGCTTACGTGGTGGAAAAACCTTGGGAGATTCCTTCATGGAGCACATTTGATGTAAGTGCAGGATATACCTTTGACTTCGGTAAGATTCGTGCTACACTGAGCGGCAATGTGAACAACTTGTTCAACCAAGAGTACATAGCCGATGCACGCGATGGAAGTAACCATGACTGGGAGACGGCCACACGTGTTATCTATGGTTGGGGACGTACTTATACTGTAAGATTGAAGTTGAATTTCTAAGCGAACATATTTATGAAAAAACATATATTATTAGGAACCGCACTGGCTTCGCTGTTTGCACTTGGGGCCTGCGATTATAACGAGGATAATTTCCCCGGATTTGATGAAAAAGAAACCATCACGGATGTCAGTACCGATACCCTCGTATTGGCTGATGCCCATTATGGCAAAATAGCTTCTATGCCGAAGAACCAAGGGATAGCTCTCGCCAAGGATCCCGAGGGGCAGACTTATCTTACGGCATTGAACCAGCTGGGTAAAACCAAGATGTTTACTGATATGGTAGCTCCTGAAGATTATCTGCCTGCATTTGTCGATTCGCTCTACGCATATCTGTCAGATGGTTCCAAGGTGCTGGTGCAGTACAATATCGGCAAGGAGCAACCTGAATATCTCTCGAAGATAAACGAAGCTCAGACTTTCGATCTTACTTCTGATAATTACGCTACAGTATGGGGGGAAAGCATGGTAGTGAAATATCTCACCCCTTCTACGTTGAAGAAGCTTCCTGCTTTGTTGAAGGAAGGTATCAAGAACCCGAAGACGGGAGATGTGTGCCAAGTGAATTACGCTTGGTCGGAGACCGAGCCCAGTACAGGCGGCGGTGCAGTGAAAATGGTATACCAGAAAGTAACTTCTATTGATGCCGAAGGAGGTAATTATGTCATTGTGGCTCCGACGAAGGACAATACTTGGATTCCTTTCGGTCAGTTCAAAGACCCGGATAAGACGTATGGTTATATGGAGGGTGAACCGGTAGAGATTGCGGATGGTTTCATCACCAGCGATGTGTCCAATCATATCATGACACTTACTCCTACGGAAAAAGGTTTCACTATGCAACGTCCGGATGGCAAGTTCATTTATCAGAGTGGTACGTTTAACAGTTTCAACATCGGTACTTCCATACCCGAGGGTGGGGATTGGAGCTTTGCTTACAACTATGACCGTAAGGCATTTGATGTAAAAAATGTGGAAAAGGACAAAATCATCAAGCTGAATTTCTATGAAAAAGGAAACTCTTATTCATACGGTTCTTATCCGAATGCTACGTTGGGCATTTATATGAATGAGTCGTTCAATGGAAACGAGGGCGGTTTCACTACTCAAAATGTGAAACTTACCGGCACGTTAACTAATGTATGGAAGGTGGATGGTAAATATGGTTGGAAGGGTAGTGCTCATGTAGGAGATAGCGATTTTGAATCGGAAGCATGGGTGGTTTCTCCTATTATAGATTTAGCAAAAGCGAAGGCTCCTCTTCTTAAGGTAGATATTGCCATTAATTTCTTGAATGGTAACAATCGTGCTGATTTTATTGAATTGCTGGCTTCGGAAGATTATGTGGATGATGTGGCTACTGCTGAATGGAAGGCTCTGAATGTACCTCAATGGCCGGAAGGCAAGAATTGGAATTATGTAAATTCCGGTGATATTGACCTGAGTGCTTACGAGGGCAAGAAGATAGCCATTGCTTTCCGTTATAAGAGTACTACAGAGTGTGCGCCTACTGTAGAGTTTAAGAATATGTCACTTACAAGTACCGTATCAGGGTATTATGAGGGTGTGGATATTTATAAGGAGATTCCTGAATCAGAAGCTGAAATGCCTGCTCGTGCCGTTACCCGTGCATCAGACGTGAAGCCAAATGCTTCTGCTCTCTACCAGTATGACGGTTCGGCTTGGACTGCCTACGAAGAAAGCGCAAGTATCGGTATCCGTGTGATGCAACCTGCCGATTATGTTTCTACCGGTTCGGACTATTTGAGCGATGCTGATGCCGTATTGCCCGTTTATCTGAAGAATGCATTCCCTTACGCACAGAGCGGGGATGTCAAGGCAGTAGTTTATTTCGGAAATAAGGAGTATGATGTGATGGCCGATGAATATGGCTTCGATGGCACTGCATGGGTGAAGAAGAATACCGAAACGGAAACTGCTGAAATGGCATTCCTGAAGACTGACGGCAAATGGATGGAAGCAAAAGAGTATTATAGCAATGACTTTGCTGGTGAACTTCATAACGATGCCCAGATTGTGAATGTGAAGCTTGATGGCATGAATTATGTATGGAGTGCAGGTGCAGGTTATACCCGTATCAAGGCAAGCGGTTATTATCAGCGTAACCGCGATACGGAGGCATGGCTTGTAACCGGTGAGGTAGATCTTACCGAAGCTATTGCCCCACAGATGGTATTCACTGCTTCGGCAGACTATTTGTATGGAGGCAAAATTGAGAACGCAGTGTCTGTACATGTGTCCGAAAATTATATCCCTGCGGCTTCTACTGCTACTGAGGAAGAGAAGATTGCAGCATTGCAGGGAGCGGCTTGGAGTGATCCGTTGTCGTTCGAGTGGCCTACAAGCTCTAAAGAGATCGAAATGCGTACTTCCATGGCTGACTATGTGGGCAAGAAAGTATATGTGGCATTCCGTTATGCAAGTAATACTGATCCTGGATTTGCTCCTACATTCTACATGAGTAACTTTGTGGTGAAGGAATAATTCCTGAGGTTGTGCAATAGACAATGTGGTAATGGACTTTACTGTCCATTACCACATTTGCATTCTTAGTATCGTAAAATCAAATTTAGAAACATAGATGAAAAAACTGTCTTACTTATTTCTTTTGCTGGTCGGAATTTGGCTGGCTGGATGTGATGATTCTTCAGAGGCTTCGCTCATTCCCGAGATAATACCTACCGAGCAGGGTTCGGATACTTACGTGATGAAGGGCTATGAGTCGAGCGACAATGGTTTCAACGTGTATAAGCCCAAGGCTATCGGCACCCCTTTCTATATCCAGTCCAAAGCTTTTACCGGGCGTAATTACGCATTTGCTCCTGTTAATAGTGAGTCGCTGGAAGGGCTTACTGTTGTTCCGTCTGCCGATGCTTTCAGCGAAAGCGTTGAGGTGAAACCCTCTACGTGCTATTGGGTGCGTTTCAACCGCTACAATCATTATCAGATGGGCAAGCTCCGCGTGGCCTATATTCACGGTAATGAAGTGGGCATAGAGTATGTGGCTTCTGAGGATATAGATGTGAAAAATGCCAATATTGCTGATAACAATAAAGCAGACAATCTTGAAATCCCAGCTCTCAATGCAACCAATCAATATATTGAATACTATGCAGGCGTGTCTGATGAGGAAGGTGCCGGGCAGGTACTCAATTTCTCTTTGGAATACATCGCTTCCAAGAAGCATTCGGCTTGGGTGGCATTCAGTTTCGACCCGATTACTGCGCAAGACAACGTGAAGCGTGCCAACGAGTGGAATCAAGACGACCCCAATATTGACAACAGCGTGGAGGTGACTGAATCCATGCATAAGAGCGATGGGTACGACAAGGGGCATCTTTGTGCCAGCGAAGACCGTGTGTACAGTAAAAGTGCCAATAAGCAGACCTTCTACTACAGTAATATCTCGCCACAGATAGGGAGTTTCAATCAAAAGTATTGGGCGGCTCTTGAGAAGCAGGTGCAGACTTGGGGACGTTCCACCATCAATGGCACATACGACAAACTTTATGTCGTGAAAGGTGGTACTACTGACCGTTTGCTTACCAATTTCACAGGTGTGAAGAAAGCCAATGACGGGCTTTATCCCACCACTAATGCCGACGGGCTGACACTTGGCGGACTCATTTGCCCCAGCTATTATTACATGGCTCTGTTGAGCGAGAAGGCAGGGGTTTATCATACTATCGCTTTTTTAGTCCCTCATTCTGAATTATTGCCAGAAAAACCTGGAAAAGATGAATTTATGGTTTATGCCGTTTCTATTAAAAATTTGGAGTACGAAACCGGTATCGACTTCTTCTGTAACCTGCCTAATGAGATAGAGAAGACTGTAGAAGCTACTTATAGTGCTGACGATTGGGCTTGGTAAAAGCTTCAGAAACTATAAGGAGAGTCTCCCCTTTTAGTATGACGGGCATGTCATGATTTAGGTAGCTTTCTTAAAAGCTGTTTTTGTTTTGATGGAAACTGACTTCTTATCCGTATCTTTGCATATTGATTAAAAAAGAGATATTCATGGAACTTTCGGATATACTTCATAATTTGAAGATACAAGAACTTACTCCGATGCAGGAGGCTGCTAAGGAAGCCTATCAATCAGCTAAAGATTTAGTACTTCTTTCGCCCACCGGTTCGGGTAAGACACTGGCTTTTCTCCTTCCGCTGGTACAGACCTTGAAAGCGGATATACAAGGTGTGCAGGCTCTTGTACTAGTACCTTCACGCGAATTGGCTTTGCAGATAGAAACTGTGTTCAAGTCTATGGGAACTCCTTTCAAAGCTATGAGCTGCTATGGCGGACGCCCTGCCATGGAAGAACACCGGACAATGAAAGGCGTTCATCCCGCTGTCATTATCGGTACTCCGGGACGTATGAGCGACCATTTGAGGAAAGAGAATTTCAATGCCGCCACTGTCGTCACTCTGGTGATAGATGAATTCGACAAGTGTCTTGAGTTCGGTTTCCATGACGAGATGGCAGAGGTTATCGGGCAGCTTCCCTCACTGAAAAAGCGTGTGCTTCTCTCGGCCACCGATGCAGAGGAAATACCGCAATTTGCCGGAGTAGGAGGTGATTCCCCGTCTTCCGTCTCCCGGCTCATGAAGCTTGATTTTCTTGCTCCGGAAGCCCTTGCTCCGCGTCTGCGGCTGCATAAGGTCGTTTCTCCGGAGAAGGACAAGCTGGAGACCCTCTATAACCTGCTTTGTACTCTCGGCTATCATTCCACTCTGGTATTCTGCAATTATCGTGAAAGCGTGGAGCGTGTTGCCGGGTACCTGCAAGCCAGGAAGTTCCCTTGCGACATGTTTCATGGCGGTATGGAGCAACCCGACCGCGAACGTGCGCTTTACAAGTTCCGTAATGGCAGTTGCGCCGTGCTGATATCTACAGATCTTGCCGCCCGCGGACTGGATATTCCGGGTATTGAGAATGTGGTGCATTACCATCCTCCCGTAAACGAGGAAGCCTATACGCACCGTAATGGACGTACTGCCCGTTGGGAGGCATCGGGAAATGCATATCTTGTCCTGCATGCCGAGGAGCGGGTACCCGAGTACATTTCTGAAGACATCGAAACGTACGAGTTTCCGGAGACGCTTCCCAAACCGGCCAAGCCCCGATGGGCTACCTTATATATAGGTAAAGGGAAAAAGGATAAGTTGAACAAGATAGATATTGTCGGCTTCTTGTATAAAAAAGGAGGAATGGCGCGTGAAGATGTCGGGCAGGTGGACGTAAAGGAACACTATGCCTTTGTAGCCGTGCGCCGCAGTAAAATGAAACAATTGCTGACGCTGGTACGCGGTGAAAAAATCAAGGGAATGAAAACTGTTATCGAGGAAGCAAAGTGATTTATCTTATAAATATTCATTTTATTTGCGCTTATTCTTTTGAATATGAAGTAATGAAACCGCCTTGCTTTTAGTTTCTCTAAAAGTATTATCCTTGATAAGTAAGGATAACAAAATGGTGTATATATCTTGTATAAACCATTAAAAAGTAAGCTAAATGCGGCCTAAAAATAGAATTTCATCAGGAAAGGTTTGTTTTGAAGAAATATTTCCGTAATTTCGCAAAGTCGAAAGACATTAATGAACGAAATTGTATAACCAAAACAAACTTCAAATGAAAAAGCATAATTTCAATGCAGGACCTTCTATCCTTCCTCGTGAGGTGATTGAGAATACGGCACAAGCTATTCTTGATTTCAATGGCTCAGGCCTCTCACTGATGGAAATCAGCCACCGTGCCAAAGACTTCCAACCCGTTGTGGACGAAGCTGTGGCATTATTCAAAGAATTGCTCAATATCCCCGAAGGATATTCGGTACTGTTCTTGGGCGGTGGTGCCAGTTTGGAATTCTGCATGGTACCCTTCAACTTCCTTGAAAAGAAAGCTGCTTACCTGAATACGGGTGTATGGGCCAAGAAAGCCATGAAAGAAGCTAAGGCATTCGGTGAAGTAGTTGAAGTCGCTTCTTCCGCTGAATCTACTTATACTTATATTCCGAAGGACTATACAGTGCCTGCTGATGCAGACTATTTCCACATCACTACCAACAATACAATCTACGGTACGGAACTGAAAGAGGATTTGGATGTAAACGTTCCGATGGTGGCCGATATGTCTTCTGATATTTTCTCCCGTCCCATCGACGTATCCAAATATATCTGTATCTATGGTGGTGCGCAGAAGAATCTGGCTCCTTCCGGTGTTACATTCGTCATCGTGAAGAATGACGCGCTGGGTAAGGTATCCCGCTATATCCCGACCATGCTGAACTATCAGACGCATGTGGACAGCGGCTCTATGTTCAATACTCCTCCCGTTGTCCCCATCTATGCAGCCCTGCAGACATTGCGCTGGATTAAGGCAGAGGGTGGCGTGAAGGAAATGGAACGCCGTGCCATCGAAAAGGCCGATATGCTGTATGCCGAAATTGACCGTAACAAAATGTTTGTAGGTACGGCTGCCAAAGAAGACCGTTCACGCATGAACATCTGCTTTGTGATGGCTCCCGAATACAAGGAATTGGAAGCTGACTTCTTGAAGTTCGCTACCGAAAGAGGTATGGTAGGTATCAAGGGACACCGTTCTGTAGGTGGATTCCGTGCATCCTGCTACAATGCCATGCCGAAGGAAAGTGTGCAGGCTTTGATTGACTGCATGCAGGAATTTGAGAAACTTCATTAATAATATTGTTTTTCACCACAGATTACACAGATTTGCACAGATTGTTTTTATGATTAAACTCTGTGATAATCTGTGTAATCTGTGGTGAGTCTTTTTAATATCATGAAATTATGAAAGTATTAGTTGCAACAGACAAACCGTTTGCCAAAGTGGCAGTAGACGGTATCCGTAGAGAAATAGAAGCAGCAGGTTACGAACTCGTGTTGCTGGAGAAATATGGCGAAAAAGCCAAGCTGCTGGAGGCTGTGAAAGATGCCAACGCTATCATTATCCGCAGTGACATCATTGATGCTGAAGTGCTGGATGCCGCCAAGGAACTGAAGATTGTGGTGCGTGCCGGTGCCGGTTATGACAATGTGGACCTGGAAGCAGCTACTGCCCACAATGTATGTGTAATGAATACTCCGGGACAGAACTCCAATGCTGTGGCCGAGTTGGCTTTCGGCTTGATGGTGATGGCTGTCCGTAATATGTATAACGGTACTTCCGGTACGGAACTGATGGGCAAGAAACTGGGTATCCACGCTTATGGTAACGTGGGTCGCAACGTAGCCCGTATTGCCAAAGGCTTCGGTATGGAGATTTATGCGTTCGACGCTTTCTGCCCGAAAGAAGTAATCGAGAAGGATGGAGTGAAGGCTGTGGGTTCTGCTGAAGAGCTTTACTCTACTTGCGATGTCGTTTCCCTGCATATTCCTGCAACTGCCGAAACGAAGAATTCCATCAATTATGCATTGGTGAACAAGATGCCGAAAGGTGGACTGCTGGTGAACACAGCCCGTAAGGAAGTCATCAATGAAGCCGAGCTTATCCAGCTGATGGAAGAGCGTACCGACTTGAAATACATGACCGACATTATGCCTGCTGCCAATGAAACATTTGCAGCCAAGTTTGCCGGACGTTATTTCTCTACACCGAAAAAGATGGGTGCCCAGACTGCCGAAGCCAATATCAACGCAGGTATTGCCGCTGCCAAGCAGATTGTAGGCTTCCTGAAAGACGGTTGCGAGAAGTTCCGCGTAAACAGGAAATGAGATGAATAGTAAGACTACCTATAAATGTTCAGTTCTTTATTTAGCAATAGGTGCTGGTATATTTTTATTAAGTAGTATATTCAGAAATGAATTGTCAGATTTCGCCCTCGGTTTTTGCGAGGGCGTATCTATTGTACTGATATTAGGTAGTGCAATTTATCTGGTAAGATATTTCGTGAAAAAGAAACCTCAATAATCCATATAAAACACTCTCTTATGGCTATAATAAAACCCTTTAAGGGGATTCGTCCCCCTCAGGATTTGGTGGAACAAGTAGCGTCCCGTCCTTACGACGTATTGAATTCTGCAGAAGCACGTGCAGAAGCGGAAGGTAATGAGAAGTCCCTATATCATATCATCAAGCCGGAAATAGATTTTCCCGTCGGTACGGATGAACATGACGAACGTGTTTATCAGAAAGCTGCAGAGAACTTCCGTAGGTTCCAGGAGAAAGGCTGGCTGGTGCAGGACGATAAAGAAAACTATTACGTCTATGCCCAGACCATGAACGGCAAGACACAGTACGGTCTTGTTGTCGGTGCCTATGTTCCCGATTATATGAACGGTGTCATCAAGAAGCACGAGTTGACTCGTCGTGATAAAGAGGAGGACCGTATGAAGCATGTCCGCGTGAACAATGCCAACATTGAGCCCGTATTCTTTGCCTATCCCGATAACGCTGCACTGGATGCCGTCATTTCCCGTTATACAGCGGGGAAACCGGTATACGACTTTATCGCTCCGGGTGACGGTTTCGGCCATACCTTCTGGATTATAGACAAGCAGGAGGACATTGATGCCATTACCCAAGAGTTTGCCCAAATGCCCGCCCTCTACATTGCCGATGGGCATCATCGCAGCGCCGCTGCCGCTTTGGTGGGTGCGGAGAAAGCCAAGCAAAACCCCAATCACCGTGGTGACGAAGAGTACAACTACTTCATGGCTGTGTGCTTCCCTGCCAACCAGTTGACTATTATTGACTATAACCGGGTGGTGAAGGACTTGAACGGCATGACTCCCGAAGAGTTTCTGGCTGCTGTGGGCAAGAATTTCATCGTGGAGGAGAAAGGTGAGGACATCTATAAGCCGTCCGAACTGCATAACTTCTCCCTCTATCTGGACGGAAAGTGGTACAGCCTTACTGCCAAACCGGGTACTTATAATGATAACGACCCCATTGGAGTACTGGATGTAACCATCTCCTCCAATCTGATACTGGATGAAGTGCTCGGCATCAAAGACCTCCGTTCCGACAAGCGTATTGACTTTGTAGGCGGCATCCGTGGTCTGGGAGAGTTGAAGAAGCGGGTGGACAGTGGTGAGATGAAAGTGGCATTGGCCCTCTATCCCGTTTCCATGAAGCAGCTGATGGACATCGCCGATACGGGCAACATCATGCCTCCCAAGACAACTTGGTTTGAGCCGAAGTTGCGTTCGGGACTGGTGATTCATAAACTAGACTAAATGAATTGATATAAACTGAAACGGGGATGTCTTCCAATAAAAGACATCCCCGTTTTTCGTTCAGAACTCTGGAAGCTTAGGAGTGTGATGTTTGAAATACAGTTTTCTCATCCACCGGTCAAACAGGATGAAAAGCGGAATGGTCAGAATCAGTAGGAGATAAAAGCAAGGAATCTGGATACTTTCTGACTGTGGGAGGGTGGTGGGCGTAAAGGCTTCCCGGATGCTGTCTCCGAAGTACAGAACCAATCCTGTCCCACTGACACCTATCAAGAAGATAGCAGCGGCAATAGTTGCAAGCAGAATTCTTCTTTCTGATTTCTTCTCGCGCAGACGTATGGCTTCTTCTACCTTCTGCATGGTGCGGTAGGTAAAATTGGACGGCAGGCGGAAAGTAGTCTGTTCTCTTACCGCCTTTTTCAATCCTCTATCTTTTAGTTCTTCGTTCATACTTTTTCTTGTTTCATCAACACATAAATCTTTTTACGTATACGGTGTAGCTTCACTTTTGCGTTGCTTTCCGTCAGTCCCAGGATGAGAGCGACCTCATTCAATGTTTTTTCTTCATAATAGAACAGGCTTATCAGTGCCTGTTCCTCGGAATCGAGTTGCTCCATGGCTCTGTTCAATTTGGCAATTTGCTCTTCCCCTTCATCATTTAAGGCTTCATCTACTTGTGTATCGGATATGTTGGCAAGCAGTGTATCATCCATGACAAAGGTATCAAATTTCTTTTTCCGTGCACTCGAGATGGCCGTATTATATGCAATCGAATAAATCCACGTCGAAAAAGAACTGGTGCCCTTGAAAGACGAGAGATGCTGGAAGGCTTTCAGGAAGACATCTTGGGTCAGTTCTTCGGCATCTTCCTGGTTGGAGACGATACGGGCCACCAGGATGAATACCTGCTGGCCGTATGTGTTGAGAAAATGCTCGTAAAGAGCAGTCTCTCCCCTCAAGATGCGCTGGATGATATGTCTCTCGTCGTCTTTCATTTTGTCTGTTAGACGCAAGTTTGTTTGGTTGGTTACAGATTTTCGGAAGAAAAAATATTTTTCCGGAAAAGTGTAACCTCATGTAAACTGCCGCGTCTAAAGGGTACAAAGAAACGAAATTACTAATTTAAATTGAAACGAATATGATGGATTTTATTATGGTGCCTGCGGTGATGACAATCATTACTTTAGGAGTTTACAAATTGTTTGAGCTGTTTGTTTGTAAGAAGGAAAGAATCATGCTGATTGAGAAGATGGACGAGCGGGGACTACTCCCTCAGATGGATACGCCTAAATTACGTGGAAGTAGCTTTTCGTTCTCTGCCCTGAAAATAGGATGTCTGTTGGCTGGTATGGGACTTGGGTTATTGCTGGGTTATCTTATCTGCTATGCGACGATTCCCAATTACTTTACTGCGGACAGAGACTGGATGTATAGGGAGACTGTTTCCCTTATTTATGGGGCTTGTGTGCTGGGTGTTGGTGGAATCGGACTGATAGTGGCTTTTATTACAGAACTAAAACTGAACAAGAAGTAAGGTTATTATGTAGAAAATGCCGATCTTTGCTGAAAAATTAAGAGTATGCAATGAAGGTATTGATTCTTAACGGTAGTCCTCGTCGTCATGGCAACATGTCGAAAATGTTGGAGCTGATGAAGCAGGAACTTGAAGGCTGCGGAGTTGGAACAGTTTATATAGACGTTCCACAGTTGCAGGTACATCCCTGCATCGGTTGCATGAAGTGTCGCAGTTCATTGAAGTGTTGTCTGCCCGAGGATGGGGCACAGAGAGTGTTGCAGTCTATGAAAGAAGCCGATGCAGTGATAATCGGTGCCCCTTGCTATTGGGGAAACATGCCGGGAGAAGTGAAAGTGCTTTTCGACCGTATGGTTTACGGTATGATGGGGGAGAACTCCTGGGGAATGCCCCTTCCGCTTCATAAGGGCAAGAAAGCGATTGTGGTAAGCACTTGTACTACCCCTTATCCTTTCAATATTCTCTATAATCAGACGCACGGTGTGGTGAAAGCTTTCAGGGAGATTCTGAAATGGAGTGGTTTCAAGATTGTGAAAACCATTGAGAGGGGAGGTACTAAGAAGCATCCTGAGCTGACGGAAAAGGATATGCGGAACTGCAAGAAAGCAGTGCACAAATTATTGTAAAGTATTGAAAAAGTCAATATGAGTAGAAAAGAAGAATATAAATTGCAGAACGAACAGTTTCTGGAGCAGTTGCGTACGGCAGAAGGAATCAAGGAATTGCCTTGCGGCATACTTTATCGGGTATTGGAGGAAGGCAGAGACGGTCCGACACCACGTCTCAACAGTGTAGTATCTGTGCATTATAAAGGCACGCTTATTAATGGGCGTGAGTTCGATAATTCGTGGAAACGGAATTGTCCGGAGGCTTTTCGTCTGAATGAAGTGATTGAGGGCTGGCAGATTGCCTTGCTACGAATGCATCCCGGAAGTCGTTGGATTGTATATATCCCTTACACCATGGGATACGGTACACGTACCAGTGGACCCATTCCGGCGTATTCCACACTGATATTTGAAGTGGAATTACTAAATATCTCGTGACACTGCTGAACAATTTGCTTTTTTATCTTGTTCTCATATAAGAATTTAGAAAAACTCAATAGGTATGAATATAGATAAGAAAGCAGGGCATATTGACCCGAAAGTAGCATTGTCCCAGGCAGAACATGAAAAGGGAACAGTACCCGGACAACAGATTGGCCTTTACGGTAATGCAGACAAGAGAGATGTTCGTCAGGTCGTAAAGATTCTGAATCCTGACAAAAACAGTATGGAGAGCAGAGGTTAACCCTCTGCTTTTTTTATTACATGCCTCTTTCTTCGTCGAGTCCAGATGATTTGTTGGAGGGTTTTGTATCTTTGTACCCGGAAATGAAACTCTTAAAAACAAAAGCAGGATGCTACGGAAAGGAGACCTCACTCAAGGAGGCATAACCGGTACTTTATTACATTTTACCCTACCCATGATGGTAGGGTCTTTTTTGCAGCAATGCTACAACATTGCAGATACGCTCATTGTAGGCCAATGCATTGGTGCAGGGGCGTTGGCGGCGGTCGGTTCGGCATACACATTGATGGTTTTCCTTATATCCGTTTTGCTGGGACTGGCGATGGGCAGTGGCACTGTGTTCTCTTTACATTATGGTGCCGGAAACCATGTAGCACTGCGTCGTAGCATATTCAGTTCGTTTGTACTGATAGGTATCGTGACATTGATACTGAATGTAGCCGTTTTTATCTGGCTCGACCCTATTCTCCGGCTGTTGCAGGTCCCGCAAGACATATACGGCATGATGCGCAGCTACTTGTGGATAATCTTCTGCGGTATAGTTTTCACCTTTATCTATAACTTCTACGCATCTCTGCTGCGTGCAGTAGGGGATTCTGTCACTCCGCTTTGGTTTCTGGCAGTTTCTGTCGTTCTGAATATAGCGCTCGACTTGTTTTTTATCCTACAACTGGATTGGGGGATTCAGGGTGCGGCTGCGGCCACTGTCCTCGCTCAAGGAGTAGCTGCTCTGGGCATCATCATTTATACTTACAGAAGGCGTCCGGAACTGCGATGGCATCATGAAGATATGTGTTTTGACCGTACTTGCTTGAAGGAAATAGCTTCCTTCTCTACACTGACTTGCGTCCAACAGTCGGTGATGAATCTGGGAATCCTGATGGTACAGGGGCTTGTCAACAGCTTTGGAACAGCGGTAATGGCAGCTTTTGCGGCAGCTGTGAAGATTGACTCTTTCGCCTATATGCCCGTGCAGGAATTTGGGAACGCCTTTTCCACTTTCATTGCACAGAACTTTGGGGCAGCACGTTACGACCGTATCCGCCGGGGTGTTCGCAGTGCATTTGTCACGACTGTTGTTTTTTCGCTCCTTGTGTCCGTATTGGTTTTCATCTTTGCCAAACCGTTGATGCTTATCTTTGTCCGTCCGGACGAAACGGAGATTATTGCGGTGGGAGTGGCGTACCTACGCATCGAAGGTGCTTTCTACTGTGGCATCGGCATCTTATTTTTGCTGTACGGATACTACCGGGCCATCCGTATGCCGGGCATGTCTGTTGTGCTGACTGTGCTGTCGCTGGGTACCCGTGTCGTTCTTTCCTACTGGCTGGCCTCGATGCCCGAGGTTGGGGTGACGGGCATCTGGTGGTCCATCCCCATCGGCTGGCTGATTGCTGACGTGGTCGGTATCTGGTGCTATCGGTATGTTAAAGGAGTTAGAGGGAGTTAAAAGAAAATCCGGCAAATTTGCTCCACTGTCCTTCGGATATTTTCTTGAGCAAATTCAGGCTGCATGGCCTGCTCCAAAGAGACGGGAGAGGGGGTAATGGAGAATACGCCCCGGAATCCGGCTGCATTCAGTATCCCGGCATCCTCTATCGCTCCTGCCAGCAGGATGACGGGAATATGTTGCCTTCTTGTTTCCTGCAAGATGCCCGAAGGCACTTTCCCCATAAGAGTCTGCCGGTCCGATTTCCCTTCTCCAGTGATGATGAGGTCGGCATCCTTAATCTTTTCTGTAAAGTCCAGAGTTTCCAAAAAAAGCTCTATGCCGGGTTTCAACTGTGCATCCAAAAATGCGTGGAGACTGCCGCCCATGCCGCCTGCCGCACCGGCACCGGGATGCAAGGATACGTCTTTGCCGGTAGTGTGGAATATGACGTCTGAAAGATGCTGCATAGCAACATCCAGTTCCTTTACCATATCTGCGTCTGCTCCTTTTTGGGGAGCGAATATGTGGGCTGCTCCATTGGGACCGAAGAAAGGATTGCGTACATCACACGCCGCCGTGAAACATGTCTTTTTCAGTGCGGGATGGGCGGAAGAGCTGTCAATGGAGCTGATTTCCGATAGAAGGGCACCGCATAGGGCGATGCCTTTTTCCATGCTTCCCACTTCGTGTCCTTCTTTATCGAAGAAACGGAATCCCAATGCTTGCAGCATTCCCAGACCGGCATCGTTCGTGGCGCTCCCTCCAAGTCCGATGACGAAACGGAGGCATCCCCGTTCCAAGGCATCGCGTATCAGTTCGCCCGTTCCGAAGGTGGTGGTTTTCATCGGATTCCTTTTGTCGGCAGGAACCAGTGGCAGTCCGCTGATGGCAGCCATTTCTACGAATGCGGTATTGCCGTCTCCGGAGATGCCGTAACTGGCATCGCACGGTTGCATCAACGGGTCGTGGGCACGGACGGTGATACGTTTTCCGTTACTGGCTGCAAGCAGGACGTCGAGCATGCCTTCTCCACCGTCGGCCACGGGGAGCACGATGGTCCGGCATTCGGGACATGCGGCATGTACCCCTTGGGCGGCAGCTTCTCCGGCTTCTGTCGAGGTGAGGCAGCCTTTAAAGGAATCAAGGGCAATTACTATCTTTTTCATAAATACGTTTTTTATAGTTTCGTCATGCTTCGGATGACAAGTTGTACAATTGCAAAGGTATATACAAAATTTCATTTCTTTTTCATGCAAGCATGAAAGTTCTGTCTTCAGTTTGCATTATCTTTGCAGCATGAACGAAGATACGTATAAAACCATCGTTGCCCTTTCCGAGGGCATTTACACTGAAAAGCGCAGCAAGTTCATTGCCATCGCCCTGCCGGTGCGTACAGTAGAGGAGGTGAAGGCGCATCTGGAAACTTACCAGAAGAAATACTACGACGCCCGCCACGTGTGCTACGCCTACATGCTGGGCCATGAGCGGAAGGACTTCCGTGCCAACGACAACGGGGAGCCTTCGGGCACGGCAGGCAAGCCGATTCTGGGACAAATCAATTCCAACGAACTGACGGATATTCTCGTCATCGTAGTGCGCTACTTCGGCGGTATCAAATTGGGTACGAGCGGACTGATTGTAGCCTATAAGGCTGCCGCTGCCGAAGCCATTGCCGCTGCCACCATCATTGAAAAGACGGTAGATGAGGCAGTGACTTTTCTCTTCGAATACCCCTTCATGAACGATGTGATGCGGGTGGTGAAGGAGGAGGAGCCGGAAATTCTGGAACAGTCGTATGATATGGACTGCCGTATGACGCTCCGCATCCGTCAGTCCATGATGCCGAAGTTGCGGGCACGGTTGGAGAAAGTAGAAACATTAAGGTTTGAATAATACAACAAATGGGATAAGAGCCCCTTTTAATAGGGAAATTGTTCGTTTCCTTTAACGGAACAAGTTGTTTTGTCCTTCGGAACAGACTGTTTTCTTTGCGGAAACGGCATCACTCCTTATGAAAGGCTGACTCCCTCCTTTAAACAAAAGAAAATTTATGGCATTTAGTGCAACAAAAAGAGAACTGGGTGAGCTCTACACCTTCTTTCGCCTGCTGGCGGATGGAGCCGTGTCATTGGGTACACCGAAAGCTGAAAAAGACGAAACTCTGCGCTGGCCCGTTGCCTTGATACAGAGGGAAGAGCATGACGGTACGCGCCGTTACTATATCGAAGCGCAGGAAGTGCGCATTGTCAGCGGAACTACCGGGAAGGACGGTTCGTTTGTTCCGGGCGAGAAGGAGGAACTGCGTTTCCCCCGCGAAGACTTTGGTGATGCGGCAGAGTTGGTTCTGCATCTGTTGAAGAACGTTTCGGGCGAGGAAGTGGAAGTATCCGAAGGTTTGGAAGCCTTTTTGGATGCTGTCAACATCTTCGACCTGGAAGCAAAGACGGAGGACCGTACCGACTTCTCCGTTGCCTTCTGGCATCCCGAAGCACCTCTGACGGGCTTCAATGTCCGTTGTCGTCTCGCCCCGATGAATCCGTTGCTGGACGGAGGGCGCACGGCAAATCTGAAGCTGGAGCAAAGCGGTGTCAAGTTTGCCGTGCCCACGGTGAACAAGGTGAATGCCCTGCCGGAATCTCCTACGGAAGTGGCAGAACGCATGATGATGATTGAGCGACTGGGTGGCGTGCTGAAGTATGCCGACGTTGCCGACCGCGTGTTCCGTTGCAACTTGCTGATGATAGACCTCCACTTCCCTCGCATGCTTGCCGAGATGGTGCGCTTGATGCACTTGGACGGTATCACCCGCATCAGCGAATTGACGGAGCGCATCAAGGAGATGAATCCGTTGAAGATAAAGGACGAGTTGATAAACAAGCACCGCTTCTACGAGTTCAAGATGAAGCAGTTCTTGCTGGCGCTTGCCCTCGGCATGCGTCCTGCCAAAATTTATAACGGTACGGACTCTGCCGTCGAAGGTATCTTCTTGACGGACGGCAACGGGCAGATACTCTGCTACCACAAATCCCGTCCGCAAGTCTTTGCAGACTTCCTTTATCAGAACACGCGTTTGGAGAAAGGTGCCGTAGAGAAAGATAAATACGGCTTCTTGGAGCGCGAGAACGGCGTCTGGTACTTCAAGCTGAATGTAAAGATTGGGCTGGTGAAACGGTGAAACAGCCCCACTGAACACGTACTGATGTGCATTATCAACTATCAATTCTCAAATAAATAAATGAACGAGACATTACAAACCATCAAGGTACGCCGCAGCGTCCGTGCCTATACGGAACAGCAAGTTTCCGCAGAAGATTTGAACCTTATCCTTGAGGCGGCTACCTATGCTCCCAGTGGTATGCATTTGGAGACGTGGCACTTTACCGCCATCCAGAATAAGGAGGTGCTGGAAGAGCTGAACGATAAAATCAAAGGTGTCTTTGCCAAGAATGACGACCTCCATACACGGGAGCGTGGACACAGCCAGACTTATTGTTGCTACTATCATGCCCCCACGTTGGTCATTGTCTCCAATGAGCCGGACAAGTGGTGGGCCGGTATGGATTGTGCCTGCGCCTTGGAGAACATTTTCCTTGCAGCCAAGTCCCTCGGCATCGGTTCCTGCTGGATTAACCAGTTGGGGCAGACCTGCGACGACCCCGATGTCCGCGCTTTCTTGACAAAGCTGGGTGTACCCGAGAGCCATAAGGTATATGGCTGCGCAGCCCTGGGATATGCTCCCGCCGATGCTCCGGTGAAGGAGAAAAAGGTGAAGGAAGGTACGGTGACCATCATCCGCTAAACAGAGATACCCGCAGGAGAGGTGGCGGTCAGGTAATTAATCATACATGAAGCAAAATAACGTATAATTCCGCCACTCTCCGTTGGGCTTCCTCTTCACAGAGGAAATGGGTTATCGCTGCATATTGATGATGCCGCTGTCCGTATCACTGTTGTTCAGCCCCTTGTTGCCCGCCTTGTGCTTGCGTCCGAACTCGAATGTATAGCCCATGCGCAGTACGACCATCTGTCCCGTCTCCCTGACGAATGTTTCGGAACGGAAAGGAGCCACTTCACTGATTCTTTCTTTTCCCACTTTATAGTTATTGGTGAAGGGAAACATAATACCGATTCCCGCCTGAAGGTTCTGCCGGGTGTACATTGCCATGAATGCCGTCTGGTTTTCGTTCTTCTTGATGGTTTCGCCGAAGAAATTGTTCTGCACTTTCCGGAACTGCCCGAGCAGCGAGAAGTCTTTATATTGCACTTGCGCCATCACGCTGTAATAGAATTCATCGTACATATGGCTATAGTTCAGACCTTCCGACCAACTGCGCGTATATCCTCCCGAAGCATAAAGCGTCAAGAAATCTTTCAGTCCGAACAGTGTAGCGCCATTTATGCCGGCCATCAGTTCCGTATTCAGGCTTTGGAACGACCGCTGGTTTTCATTCTTCAGTATCAGTTTGCCGTCCTCCACGAAGATGCTTTCCATGATGGGATTGTCATAATACTGGTGGCGCACGCTCAGATTGGCATTGAACTGCTTCTTCGAATAGCTGTAAGACAAGGAGTTCGTGAACTGTTGATACGTTTTCAGCAACGGGTTTCCGCGGACTATCTGTATCGTGTCCATCGCCTGCTCCACATCAGTCAGCGAACCGAGCGACGGTATGGCAGGACTGATGTTGAACCGGTAGCGCAGGAATCCCGCCTTCTTCAGATTATAGCTCAACCGCACGGTGGGCGTGAAGGTATAGTAAGCATGGTCTTCCTCACTTTCCTTGAACCAGGCACGTGTCATTCCTACACTGCCCGCATAGCTGAAGTCCTTTACCTTGCCTTGCACCTCGAAGAAAGCGGATGTTTGCGACTGGTCCATCTTCGAGGTGGTGGGATTGGAACCTTTATACTCATTCTCTGTCCGCATCTGATAGTGGCGGGCACCGCCGCTCAGCTTCACCTCCTTGAAGTTCTTTTCATAAATGGCTTCGCCGATGACGGAGCGCTTGTCGCCGTCCACTAATGTCTGGATGTCTGCCAGCGGTGCGTTCTCGTCCTTGTACTCCTTGTATTTCCGGTTGTTCTTGGTATGGATGAGCGTTCCCGTCACATTCATCTGGATGCTCTGCTGATGGGGCAGGGTATGCTGGAAGTAAAGGTCGAGCGCCGGAGAGTAGCTGGATGTGTGGTTGTTGACGTACGAATAGATGGACTCCGTGCTGCCCACTGCCCACATCTTGTTCAGTTCATTCTGGTAGGGGGCATTGCTGAGGTTGTTACGGAAGATGGCATTGAATACATATTTGTCCGCTTTCGTCAGATTGTACGTCAGATTCAGGTTGTTGATGAAGCTCAGAGAGGGCGACTCGTCTTCGATGCCTTCCTTGATGCGGTCGATGGTGCGGTCGCCCAGATAGAAGGTTTCGTGGGATTCGAGGCGGCTGTGATACTTGCCGTTCTTGTTGAAGTAGTCGATGCCCCATTCGGAGTTCTTGTAATTGAACTTCGCGCTCAGAAAATTCTCTCCCCATAGGGTGTGGGGCGAATCGGAGAGCTGGAAGTTCACGACACCGCCCGTTTCGCGGCGGCGCAGGATAATGTTGACTACGGCGCCCAGCTCATCGTCTCCGTACTGCTTGCCGGGGTCTTCGATGAACTCCACACGCAGTACGTCTTTGGCTCTGACGGCCGCTATCTCCTTGTCTGTCACTTTAATGCCGTTGATACGGGTTTGTACGGCCCCGCCACCGCTGACGCTCATGCTGTTGCTCAGATTGTCCACTTGCAGACGGGCAATGCCGAGATTGTTCAGCAGGTCGTAGGCACCGAACGAGCGTTTGAGCTGGCTTTCGGAAGGTAGGATGATTTGCCGGTCTACCCGCTGCAGCACATTGCTGGCAGATACCGTCACTTCACCGAGGCTCACGGCATCTTCCTGCAACTGTACATCGCCCAGGTCGAGGCTTTTATTCAGTTTCAGCAGTATGTTTTCACTTTGGAGGCCGATGAAGGAGATGGAAAGGCGGTAGTCGCCTGCCTTGATTTTAGGGAGGGCGAACTTGCCTTGTGCATCCGAGGTTACTCCGGTCACCAAAGTAGAGTCTATGGTCCATAATGACACATTGGCGGCTATAACTGCTTCTTGCGAGGCGTCCGTGACGCGTCCTTTGATGGAGAGGCTCTGTGCCTGCGTACGGAGTACGGAGAGGGCAAGCAATAGTAAAAAAAGTTTGGTTTTCATAATCGTTTGTATTAGTCTGTTACTGTTGGATAGGGATGTAAAAGTCACTCTTCCCGCTAAGGGAAGATGCTGAAGCTTGTATATCAGTTGTTTATACTTTCCTCGTCTGTCCGATGAAAGTTAGGAATGCATGAAGGAATAAATCTCGTACATCAGTGTCGAAACTTTGACAATCGTAAGTCCGAAGAGGAGTCCGAAGGTAATCCATAATGCAGTCTTTGCGTATCTCTTCATGAACCGTCTTTTTTAAGTTTGTTATATCGTTCTGTTATTTCTTCTATACTGATGCCGAGTAGCTCCATGCTGCGGAACATGTCGGCAAGCTGGTTGTCAAAAAACTCTTTCTTCTGTATTCGCATCACTTTCTTCACCGCATCTTTGGAGAGGTAGAACCCCATTCCCCGTTCCGGGTAGATGATGTCCTCCGTCTGGAGGTATTCATAGGCCTTCAGCACGGTGCGCGAGTTCACTGCCAGTTGTGTGGAGAGCTCCCTCACGGATACCACCCGCTCTTCTGCCCGCCATTCGCGGGTGAGAATCTTGCTGAAACAGAAGTCTACAATCTGCTGGTATATCGGCTTGTTGGTCTTGAAGTCCATAGGCTACAGTTGTTTTTCTTTGAGCAGGAAGTAGCTCGATACCCATGAACCGAGCAGCACACTGATGGGAGCCGCATAATTGCAGAAAGTCACGATGGCTTGTGCACCGGCCGACAACGGATAGTTGGTGTGGGGCCATGTGGCAATGTTATCCATCCAATATCCGTCCGCTCTGGCTTCGGGCATGAGGGAGGCCACAAAAGTTACAATTCCTATGCAGACGGCAATGGAGCCTACAAAGATGGTGAAGCTTTTCAGCAGGACTTGCCGACTGAAGGCGAAGTAGCCGATGAAGGCGGAAGCATGCAGGATTGCATTGGTCAGTATCTGGGTGTTGTGTATCCGGAACATCGTGATGTGCGTTGCGAAATATTGCAGGAACTCGCTGCCGCTTAAGGACAGCAGACCTTTGAGGCAGGCTATCAGCAGGCTGCAGAATAGGGGAAGCAGCAGCAGGTATTTTATCCAGATATGCAGGAACTTCTCGAATGCCGATGCCGGCAGCAGTATATCGAGAGTAGAGCTGCGTTTGCTGAAATTTGTTTCCAGCAGGCAGGGGGCCATGAGGATAAACCATAGTACGTAGCGGGAGAATTCGGTGGCAGAGGTATGTTTGCCGTAATAACTTCCACCGCGGTTTATGTCGTAGAGAATGCACAGGATGCAGATGAACGATACGACGGCTGCCGACCAAAGCAGGTGCCTGCCGGTCTCATTCCTTTTATATTGTTCCAGTAGCAGGAAGCGTTTCAGATTAAAAGTTGCGTTCATAGTTCTGTTTGTATGATGGATTTTCATTGAAACATGCTCTGTATCTTTTCCGGTTGTTGCAGCACCGCTTTATACAGCAGTTCGATGTCCGGTGTGTTCTCTTCTCCGTCCTCGTTGGGGAGAATGGAGAAATGGCCCGACAAGTCTTGTTCGCTGTAGATGCTTTCTGCCGGCAGGATGTCCGTACGGGCAAAGAGAAGCCGGTTACTGATTTCGTCCAGCGAACGGTTCAGTAATATTTCGCCTTTGCCAAGGATGACGAGATGGTCCAGCAGATTCTCGAAGTCGTGCGCCTGATGGGTGGAGATGAGCAGCGTGCTTTCATCGTCCATGCTGCGGCTGATGATACGTTTCAAGGCTTGGCGGGAGGTGATGTCCAGCCCGTTTGTCGGTTCGTCGAGCAGGATGTATGGAGTATGCAGGGCAAAGGCGTATGCCAGCATTGCCTTCTTCTGTTGTCCGTAGGAGACGGAAGAGAGTTTTTGTTTCCGGTTGATTTTCAGCTCTTCCAGGTTCAGCTTGAATTCTTCCTGATTGAAATGTGGATAGAATACGGAATGGCGTGCAGCGAAGCTGGCGATGCTTTCGGTAGGCATCTGCAATTCTTCGGGCAGGAAGAAGTAACGGGCCAACCCTTCGGACTGTCTCTCTGCCGTGTTTCTTCCGTCTATACTGCACTTTCCGTTTTTGGGAAAGAGTAGTCCGCAGATGAGATGCATCAGCGTCGTTTTGCCTACACCGTTTTCCCCCAGAAGTCCATATATACCGTTTCCTATTTCCAAAGATATATTGTTGAAAATAAGTGGATTGGACTTGTAACCGTAGCTTGTGTTCTCTATCGTTATCATAACTTTATTGGTGTTGTACTGATGTACAACACTGCAAACGTAGGGTAAGTTATGGAGAAAAGCAAGGGGGAGAGATGCTTATTAACTTCTTTTAGCAGTTGTGCGCTTGTCGTTTGCTTACAGCATCTTCACCAGTATGTCCCATACAGCCACCATGTGGCAGGCTGAACCGCCCAATACAAAGAAATGGAAAACCGAGTGCATGTACCGTGCCTTGCGCAAGGAGTAGAAGGCGGCTCCCGTGATGTAGCATACTCCTTCGGCAATAATCCAGTAGCAGGCTGTGGGGGAGAGGGCGAAAAGCTGCTTGAATACTACCAGTACGGACAGCCCCATCAGGATGTAACACACTGTTTCCACGTAACTGTGCTCCTCCATCTTGCGGAAGCTGACAACAGTGCCGATAATGGCGCATAGCCAGACGAAGCCGAACAGTCCCCAGCCCCAACCGCCGTCCTCTCTCAATGCAATGAGCGTGATGGGGGAGTAACTGCCTGCAATGTGCCAATAGATGGCCGCATGGTCCCAATGCCGCAAGCGTCGTTTCCACGGATTATGATGTTTCAGGGAGTGGTAGAGTGTGGAGGCAAGATATGAACCGCCCATGCCGAACAGATAGAGCCATACACCGAATGCTGCCCAAAGATTCTGTACTTGGTAGCATTTTATCAGGAATAGTGTACTTACAATTACTCCCATGGCAATGCCGATGCCATGGGAGATGGAATTGATGGTTTCTTCTTTTTTACTATAAAATAGTCCGTTACGCTTTCTTTTCATCAGTCGAAGCATCCATAGCATGTGGGCAACAGTTTACGGTCTCCCAACGTGTTGTCTACACGTGCCACGTTCACCCAGAACTTGTTTTCGCGCACGCTTTCTATCGGGTAGGCTGCCTTTTGGCGGGTATAGCTGTGCTCCCACGTGTCGGCTACCACTTCGTATTCGGGATGGGGGGCATTCACCAGCACGTTGTCCGTCTTGTCGGCTTCGCCGTTCTTCACTTCTTGAATCTCGTCCCAGATGGTCAGCATCACCTGCACGAAGTTATCCAGTTCGGCAAGGCTTTCGCTCTCCGTCGGTTCAATCATCAGTGTGCCGTGTACCGGGAAGGAGAGGGTGGGGGCATGATAGCCGTAGTCCATCAGACGTTTGGCGATGTCGTTTTCACTGATGCCCGTCTCTTCGTGCACCTTGCGGCATTCCAATATCATTTCGTGTCCCACGAAGCCGGTAGCACCCCGATAAACAATGCCATACGTATCCTTGAGGCAGGCGGCCAGGTAGTTGGCGCTGAGGATAGCTATCTTCGTGGCACGCGTCAGCCCTTCTGTTCCCATCATGCGGATGTAGCCGTAGGTGATGGGCAGGATACCTGCACTGCCGAAGGGGGCTCCGGACACCTGGTTGGCTGCATTGCCGAACAATTTGTGTCCCGGAAGGAACGGAACCAGATGCTCTGCCACGCAGATGGGGCCTACGCCCGGTCCGCCGCCGCCGTGAGGAGAGGCGAACGTTTTGTGCAGATTCAAGTGGCAGACGTCCGCACCGATAAAGCCGGGATTCGTCAAGCCTACTTGGGCATTCATATTGGCGCCGTCCATATATACCTGCGCACCGCAGGCGTGTATGATGTGGCAGATTTCCACAATTTCCGTTTCAAAGATACCGTGTGTGGAAGGGTAGGTAATCATCAGGGCGGCGAGGTCATCCTTGTTTTCTTCCGCTTTGGCGCGCAGGTCGGCCATATCCACGTTGCCTTGTGCGTCGCAGGCGCAGGTCACGGTGGTGAAGCCAGCTTGGATGGCGGATGCCGGGTTGGTGCCGTGTGCGGATGCCGGTATCAGCACCTTGTTGCGGTGTCCTTGCCCGATGCTTTCCAGATAGGCGCGGATGACGCGGAGTCCGGCATATTCGCCTGCCGCACCGGAGTTGGGTTGCAGGCTGACGCCGGCAAAGCCGGTAATGATTTTCAGCTCTTCACTGAGGTTGCTTATCAGTTCGCGGTAACCTTCGGCCTGGTCTTCGGGCACCAGGGGATGCATGTTCATGAATTCCGGACGGCTGAGCGGCAGCATCTCTGCGGCGGCATTCAGTTTCATGGTGCACGAGCCGAGGGAAATCATGGAGTGTGCCAGTGAGATGTCCTTGCGATCGAGGCGCTTGATGTAGCGCATCATCTCCGTTTCCGTATGGTATTTGTTGAATACTTCGTGTGTCAGATAGGCGCTTTGGCGCTTCATCTCCGCGCTGATGCTACTTGCCATGGGTACGTCGCTTGTCTTTTCCCAATCCCTTCCGGCGGCAATGGCAAAGATGGAGAGCAGTACATTGACGGCAGCTATATCCGTAGTTTCGTCAATGCTCATGCCTACATCTCCATTCTTGAAATAACGCAGGTTCACTTCCTTGCTTAGAGCGATGGTACGTATCTGCTGTGCCGAAATGGTGTCGGGCAGTGCAAAGCGGAGCGTGTCGAAATATTGTGCATTGACCTGCTTGTACCCCAGTCTGTTGATACTTTCTTCCAGGAATACGGCAATGCTGTGGATGCGTTCTGCAATGGTGCGGATGCCTTCCGGACCATGATATACGGCATAGAATCCTGCCATTGTAGCCAGCAGTGCCTGCGCGGTACAGATGTTGGAAGTCGCCTTTTCACGCTTGATATGTTGCTCGCGGGTTTGCAGCGCCATGCGGTAGCACAGCTTGCCGTATTTGTCTTTCGACCAGCCGATGATGCGTCCCGGCATATTGCGCTTGTACTCGTCGCGGGTGGCAAAGTAGGCTGCCGACGGCCCGCCGTAGAACATCGGTGTACCGAGCCGTTGTGTGGTTCCGAAGACGATGTCAGCTCCCCATTCTCCCGGAGGGGTGAGCAGGGCGAGGCTCAGAATGTCGGCGGCAACGGCCACTTTGCAGTTGGCCGCATGGGCTTTTTCCACGAAGGCGCGATAATCTTCCACGTTGCCGGCGGCGTTGGGATATTGCAGTACGCAGGCGAAGATGTCCGGCGTGAATTCCATTTCATGGTATTTTCCTATACGCAGCTCGATACCTTGCGGAATGGCGCGAGTAGTCATTACCGCCAGTGTCTGCGGGAAGACGGCTTCGTCTACAAATACCACGTTGGCACCCGATTTCTGCATGTCGCGCGGACGCAGGGCGTACATCATCGTCACGGCTTCGGCTGCGGCAGTCGCTTCGTCCAGCAGGGAGCAGTTGGCAAGGGGCATGCCGGTGAGGTCACATACGGCAGTCTGGAAGTTCATTAGGGCTTCCAGGCGTCCTTGTGAGACTTCGGTCTGATAGGGGGTATAGGAAGTGTACCAAACGGGGTTCTCGAATACATTCCGTTGGATAACGGCAGGAGTGATGGTATTGTACCATCCCATACCGATATAGGTTGTGTAAAGTTTGTTTTTGGCAGCCAGTCCTGCAATGTGCTGTCCGAATTCGTACTCCGTCATTGTCTTGGGCAGAGCCAGCGGTTCTTTCAGGCGGATGTTGGCAGGAATGGTTTTATCAATCAGCTCGTCCAGGCTTTTCACTCCTATTTTTTGGAGCATCTTCTCCTCGTCTTTTTCGCTGATGCCGATGTGGCGGTAGGCCAATAGGTCGTTTTTCATGGCTGTAATGATTTAAAAGTTTGCTGTATATTTACCGGAAGAACGGATTCTCCGCTTTTTCTATTCCTATGGTAGTCGGTGCTCCGTGTCCGGGATAGACAATCGTGTCGTTGGGCAGGATGAACAGACGGCTGCAAATATGCTCTATCAGTTCGTCGAAGTTGCCGCCGGCAAGGTCGGCACGGCCGATGCTGCCTTGAAACAGCACATCCCCCGAAAACATGCAGTGGTCTGCCGCGCAATAGTACACCAGGCTGCCCGGCGAGTGTCCCGGCACATGGATGGCTTCCAGTTTCGTATTGCCGAAGGTGATGATGTCTCCATCGTGCAGATAAGTGCCCAGAGGCACGGGGGCTTCCTGCAGCTGGAAGCCGAACATGCGGCTTTGTTTCGGCGCTTCGTCAATCCAGAACTCATCGGCCTGGTTGGCTTCGGCCTTCAGACCGAACTCTTTCAGCATGAAAGGATTGCCGAAGATATGGTCCAGATGCAGATGGGTATTCAGCAGATGTTTCACATTCAGCCCATTCTTGGTAATGAAGTTTTTCAAGGCCTGCTTTTCTTCTTCATAAAAACAGCCCGGGTCAATGACGACCGCTTCATTGGTTTCGTCCCAAAGCACATAACAGTTCTCCGGGAACATATTAAACTCAAATCTCTTTATTTTCATATTATGTATTTAGATTTATCCCCCTACATATACTACTTTCTTTGTCTCGAAGAACTCCTCTTCAAAGAACTCCTTCAGGTCCCACAGCGTAGTCTTGTTCTTGACGGGCATGGTTTCGTTTCCCAATTCGCCCCCCTTGAGGCAAATCAGTCCGTTGGGCAATGCATTCTGCTGTTTGGAGGAGATGTTCTTGCGGATAATCTTCAGTAGGTCTGTCAGTGGCATCACGGCACGGCTCACCACAAAGTCGAACTTCCCTTTTTCCTCTTCTGCGCGGGCATGGCGGAAGGTGACGTTTTTCAGCCCGATGCTGTTGGCTATTTCGGAGGCTACGCGTACTTTCTTTCCGATGCTGTCCACCAGATGGAATTGTACTTCGGGGAAAAGGATGGCAAGCGGGATTCCCGGAAAGCCTCCTCCCGTGCCGAGGTCCATAATTTGTGTCCCCGGTCTGAACCTGATTACCTTGGCTATGCCCAGAGAATGCAGCACATGGTGTTCGTACAAGTTCTCTATATCTTTGCGTGAAATGACATTAATCTTAGAGTTCCAGTCCAGATAGAGGTCGTAGAGTGCGGCAAACTGCCGTTTCTGTTCTTCCGTCAGGTCCGGGAAATATTTGAGTATTAAATCCATTGTGAATTTTATGTTGATAGACAATTGATTACAGTTCCTATTCACCGTCTGTTTTTATAGCGCTGCTCAATACAATGAATTTACCGTTCATCAGAGGGGCTATGTCCTCATAAGACAACGTGATTTTGGTTGCTCCCATTACGTATGGGGCAATTTCATATACATTATAATAGAAGGTGATTCCCGTTGGGTCCAGGTAGAAATTCTCGATAGGCTCCAGGTCACCGGTGGTGGCGTAACCCATGTCCTCCAGCTCTTGGCGGGTGCTGACGTTGTTGTCTGCCATCAGCTGTTTCCAAAGCAAGTCGGTCAGCGCTTCCTTATAGTCGCCTTCAAAGAGGTCGTCCAGGCGGATGGGGCTTAGGGTCTTTAGGTCGAGGTTGAGGAAGGTGGACATATAGATGCCGTGTGCGCCGCCGGTATATTCGTTGTAATCTATACGGTAGGTCAGTATCAAGGTATTGCACAACTGCACATGGCTTTCGATTCCTTTATAATAGGAATACCAAGCTCCTATACTCTGCTCGTCCTGTTTGTCCTCCTCGTCTTTCTTGTACATCGGCTCCAGGTCATTGCGGTAGTCGCCGACATATTTCTCCGTATATTTCTTGACAGCTTCTTCGGGTGTCATCGCCATGTACTTGTCGCCGAAGCAGGCAGAGAGGAAGAAGGCGTTCAGACTGTCTTTCAGCCTCACGTCGGATGACTGGCTGGCGTAGGCAACGTTGAGGATGAGGTTGCAGGCCGGCTTGGCTGTGTCTCCGAAGAGATGTACGGTTTCGTTTACTTGTATACTGTCGAACTCCAACGCGTATGCGTTTTTGTTCACGGTGTTACCGCAGGAAAAGAAAAAGCCGCTTGCCGCAAGCAGAAGGACAAGTAGGCTGACAGTTTGCTTTTTCATATTGAATTTCGTTTATAAATCAACATATCAATCAAAAAACTTTATCGACAAATATAGAACTTATTAACGAACTGCACACATAAAAAAGGAAAAATTAATTCCGGCAAACGATTAAAACTTTCTATCTTTGCAGCGCTTATGAAGGAACCCCGTTACATACTGGCTGTACTCTTTTCCTCCCTTATCATTATAAGCGGAGTGGGGATTTCTGTAGTTCAGTATTGCTGTGCCGTATGCGAGACGACACAAAGTTGCTGCACCTCCGGCTGTTCCAAATGCCATCATGCACATCGTGGTTCACAAAAAACATGCAAGGATACCGGCTGTACAGCCGTCTACTACAAGGTGGATTTCGTGAAGCATGCACACGAGTCTGTTTCGTTCGTGCCATTCCTTATACTGTTTTGCGAGCAACTGCCGCTGTTTGATCACTCCTTGCCGCAGGTGGCTTGTACTCCGAGAGTTGTTTCAGGAGCACCGCCATATGTCGTCGGCTCGCGTCATTATCTGGCGCTCTATTCCACGCTTCTCATTTAGTGTTGTTTTATACGGGGCAATGACCTGGATTGCCCGGAGGGAACTGTTTGTTTTTTAATCACTTCTTTAAGTATAAAACAGAAATGAAATATAGTTTGATAGCCATTCTTCTGTTCTCTTTCACCGCCTTGCAGGCGCAGGTAAAGGGAACGGTAAAGGATAATTTGGGCGACCCGATTGCGGGTGCCAACCTCTTCTGGCAGGGAACCACCCAAGGTACCACCACTTCGGCGGACGGTACTTTCTCCTTGTCCAAACCCAATGACAAGCATATGCTTGTAGTCAGCTTTATCGGTTTTGAGAACGATACGATACACGTCAGTAACCGCAATGAGACGCTCGACATTGTCTTGCGCGAAGGGGTGGAACTGAGCGAGGTGAATGTGGTCAGCCGTAAGTTGGGCACCATGAAGCTGCGCAACAGTGTGATGAATGAAGATATGATAAGTAGCGCCGAGTTGAGTCGTGCCGCCTGCTGTAACCTGGGAGAGAGTTTTGTGACCAATCCCTCGGTGGACGTCACCTACTCTGATGCCGCCACCGGTGCTAAGCAAATCAAGCTTCTCGGCTTGTCCGGTACGTATGTGCAAATGATGACGGAGAATATCCCCAACTACCGCGGCTCTGCCGCCCCCTACGGACTGGGTTATGTACCCGGGCCATGGATGCAGAGTATTCAGGTGAGCAAGGGCAGTTCATCCGTGAAGAACGGCTATGAGGCCATCACGGGACAAATCAATGTGGAATTCAAGAAACCCCAGTTGCCCGAAGCCGATTGGTTTTCCGCCAACCTCTTTGCCAGCAGCACCAACCGTTATGAAGCCAATGCCGATGCCACGGTGAAACTCTCCAAACGTTGGAGCACCTCTTTGCTGGCGCATTACGAGAATGAGACCAAAGCTCACGACAGCAACGACGACGGCTTTGCCGACATCCCCCGTGTGGAGCAGTACAACCTCTGGAACCGCTGGGCATACATGGGCGACCGCTACGTCTTCCAGGCAGGCATCAAAGTGCTTACAGAAGACCGCAACAGCGGGCAAGTCAGCCATGGCAAAACGTCCCTGGCAGACCCTTATAAGATAAGTATAGGTACCGACCGCTACGAAGCCTTCACCAAGAACGCCTATATATTTAATAAGGAGAAGAACACCAACCTGGCATTGATTCTTTCCGGCTCCCTGCACAAGCAGGATGCCTTGTACGGACGGAAAATCTACGATGTGGACCAGCACAACGCTTATGCCTCCTTGCTGTTCGAGACGGAACTGACCAAGCGTCAAAGCCTTTCTGCCGGACTGAGCTTCAACTATGACTCCTACGACCAGCACTACCGCCTGGACAATGACGCCGCACAGCCTTTGACGAAGAAATTCACCAAAGAAGCCGTCCCCGGCGCCTACGTGCAGTACACCTACAACTGGGACGATAAACTGGTGCTGATGGGTGGCATCCGCGGCGACCATAGCAGCGAGTACGGCTATTTCGTCACTCCGCGTTTCCATGTGAAGTACAATCCCAACGAGTATGTACATTTCCGTCTTTCGGCAGGAAAGGGATACCGCACGAACCATGTGCTGGCCGAGAATAACTACCTGCTGGCAAGCAGCCGCCGGATAGACATCGCCAAACGTCTTGACCAGAATGAGGCTTGGAACTATGGCGCAAGCACTTCCACCTATATTCCCTTGTTCGGCAAAACCTTGAACCTGAATGCGGAATACTATTACACGGATTTCCGCAAGCAGGTGGTGGTGGATATGGATACGGACCCGCATGCCGTTCTGTTCTACAACCTTCACGGCCGTTCCTATTCGCAGGTAGTGCAGGTGGAGGCAAGCTATCCGTTCTTCCCGGGTTTCACCTTTACCGCGGCTTACCGTTGGACGGATGCCAAAACGAATTACAACGGAGAGCTGATGGAGAAACCCCTTACCAGCAAGTATAAAGGTTTGCTGACGGCTTCTTATCAGACACCTTTGGGATTGTGGCAGTTTGATGTGACTTTGCAACTGAACGGTGGCGGGCGCATGCCGGCTCCATACGAACTGACAGACGGCAACTGGTCGTGGGAAAGGCGCTATGGCGGCTTCGAGCAGTTGAGTGCCCAGGTGACGCGCTATTTCCGTCGCTGGTCTATATACGTCGGTGGCGAGAACCTGACAAACTTCAAGCAGAAAAACCCCATCATTGATGCTTCCAATCCCTGGGGAAGCAACTTTGACGCTACGATGGTGTGGGGACCCATGCATGGAGCAAAAGCCTATGTAGGTGTTCGTTTTAACTTGCCGAGAATATAATATTATTTATTAAATCAATAGCGAAACAATGAAAACAAGAAGATTTTTAATGACTTTGGCAGTTGTACTCTTCTGTGCATCTGCCGCAATGGCAAAAGACATCCGTACAGCCGTGTTCAAGGTGGCACAGATGAAGTGTGAGAACTGTGTAAGGAAGATAAACAATAACATCCGTTTTGAGAAGGGACTGAAGGACTTCCACACAGACCTGAAGACAAAGACGGTAACCATCACGTATGATGCCGACAAGACCAATGTGGAAAAGTTGAAAGAAGGTTTCCAAAAGTTCCATTATGAAGCGGAGTTTGTCAAGGAAACCAAGCAGGACGATAAGAAGTAATTGAACAAACTGCTCATTCCAGTTGTTGCTTTATTAAAGCGGAACAACAACCATCTAAAAAATAAATCGAATGAGCAATATAATTACTAAGGCACATCCCGTGCCGGATATGCACAGCACGGGATTGCGCGTCGTCGGTGCATGGCTTTTTGCCATCGTACTGATACTGTTTTCTACAGTCTTTGTGCATGTACCCTATACCCGTGAAATACAGATGGTACTGGCAATTCCGGTACTGCTGTTTTTCGGCGCTCCTTTTTATGCCGGTGCCTGGAAGGGAACCCGGTCGGGCCGCAACAATATAGACCGTCTGGTGGCGCTTACCACCTCTGTGGCTTTTCTGTTCAGTGTGTTCAACACTTTCTTCCCGGATTATTGGCTGGGCATCGGGCTGGAACCGCATGTCTATTATGGGGTTGCCGCCGTCATCATCGCCTTTTCCCTGACCGGCGAGTTTATGGAGGAACGTGCCCGGCGAAATGTGTCGGCGGCTATCTGCCGGTTGGGAGGCTGGCAGCATAACGCAGCCCGCGTACTGCCGGAGAAGCAACGCATTGACGACCGCGTTGCCGAGCTTTTTGTCCCGGTCATTCTCATCATTTCCCTGCTGACCTTTTTTATATGGGTGTTCTTCGGAGGCATAGATGTAGTGTCACACGGTCTGTTTGCCGCTTTGTCCGTATTGGTGGTGGCTTGTCCGTGTGCGGTAGGGCTGGCCACTCCAGTAGCTTTGGCGGCGGGCCTTAATAAAGCTGCCCGCAATCATATCCTTATCAGGGACACTTCCGCTTTAGAGCAGATGCGCAATGTGGATGTGGTGGTATTCGACAAGACCGGGACCTTGACAGAAGGACATCCTACGGTAATAGGCTGGCTGTGGGCGCAAGGGCAGGAGGAGCATTATAAAGATGTACTGCTTGCTGCCGAGTCTACTTCGGACCATCCTCTGGCAGAAGCAATCGTTACGGCCCTGGAAGGGGAGGAGCAGGTTATCCCTGCCCACCTGGACGGTTTTGAAAACATTACCGGAAAAGGTGTCAGAGTGGCCTATCAGGGTGCGGAATATTGGGTAGGAAGCCATAAACTGCTGAAAGATTATCAAGCCAATTTGTCGGATATCCTGGCCGATATGCTGACACAATATGAATCGGACGGAAACAGTATTGTCTACTTTGGGCGTGAGAACGATTTACTTGCCGTTATTGCCATCAAGGACCAGTTGCGGGTGACTTCTATGGAAGCTATCCGGGAACTGCGTATCCAGGACATCGAGATATGCATGCTTACGGGAGACGGTGAGCGTACAGCTTCTTCCGTGGCCGGCAGTTTGGGTATCATGCGTTTTGTGGCTGATGCCATGCCCGACGACAAAGAGGATTTCATCCATAAGCTGCAGCTTCAGGGTAAAACGGTCGCCATGGTAGGTGACGGCGTGAACGATGCGCAAGCCTTGAGCTGTGCTGATGTAAGCATTGCCATGGGAAAGGGGACCGATACGTTGATGGACACCGCCATGATTACTCTCAGGACTTCAGACCTGCTGCTGTTGCCCAAAGTTTTCCGGTTGTCTCGCCAGACTGTGAGCCTCATGTACCGGAATCTGTTCTGGGCTTTCATCTATAATACAGTGGGTATCTTTGTCGCGGCCGGAGTACTCTATCCCGTCTATGACATCCTGCTGAGTCCTGCGCTGGCAGGTGCTGCCATGGCTCTTTCCTGTGTATCCGTGGCTTTGAGCAGCCTTCGTCTGAGTTCCAGGTTCTGACGGCTGTATTCTCAGCTGTTCCTATACTCCAGCGGACTCATGCCCATGTGCCTCTTGAAGTATTTTCCAAAGAAGGAAGCACTGGGGAAGTTCAGGGAATAGGCAATCTCCTGAATGGTCATGTTGGTTGATTTCAGCTTGGCTTTCACGTCTACGATGACGACGTGGGCGATGATGTCCAATACATTTCTGCCGGTCACCTGCCTCACGGTGGTGCTGAGGTGTTGCAGGGAGATGCCCAGTTTGTCGGCATAGAATTGCGCGCGGCGTTCGCGGGTATAGTTTTCGATGACGAGCTGCACCAGTTCGCGGCATATTTCCTCTTTCCGGCTCTTGTTCCCTTTTTGCATCTGCGGACGGTGGCAATACATTCTGTCTATGCCGCTGAGGAGCAAGTTCAATGTGCTTTGAGCCATTTTTGTATCGGGAGGATAGGGACCGGTCGTGATGCGTGCCCATAAGGCAAAATAGTCCTTGAAATAGGAGGCGACGGTAGGGTTGACAGCCAGTACCGGATACTCCAGTATGTTGGAGAAGGAGCTCAATGTAGACTGGATGAGGTTGACTCCATTGAGGCAATGGGAAGAAAACCCCACGAATCCCAGGCACACTTTTTCCTTTTGTTCGTAAAACTGTATGATGGTTCCGGGAAGCAGGGTGATAAAATCCCCTTGCTTGATTTCCGTATCCATCAAGTTGATGGATACCGTGATGGAACCTTCTATGCATAGTGCAAAGATGCATGCTTTCAGGCGGCACGACTGTTTGTATATGTTTAGAATGTCTTCCGTTACTTCAGTCCATGCAATCATGTCTACTGGCAGGTCGACTTGGGGAAATTCCATACGCTTTGTCGTTTAGAGTTCGCACAAAGGTAATTCTTTTCCGGGAAAAAAGTAACGGAAGACATTCTGTTTTTAAAATGAAATGTTCTTTTTAGAATTCAAAAAAGTGCTATATTTGCTTGCATGAAACTGGAAATATCAGATTGGAACATGATTCCTTATGCCGGAGCATGGAGCCGGCAGACGGAATGGTTTGACGCACTTGTACATGCCAAGCAGGCAGGAGAGTGCTATGTCAATCATATTGTGCTCTGCGAGCATCCCCATGTCTATACATTGGGGCGTAGCGGAAAAGAAAGGAATATGCTGCTGGGAGAAGAACAACTGCGCAGGATAGGGGCTACACTCTATCATATTGACCGTGGCGGAGACATTACGTATCATGGTCCGGGACAGTTGGTCTGCTATCCTATTCTGAACCTTGACGACTTTTCTTTGGGGTTGAAGGAATATGTGCATCTGTTGGAAGAGGCGGTAATCCGTGTTTGTGCTTCGTTTGGCATCGCGGCCGGACGCCTGGAGAAGGCAACGGGCGTATGGCTGGAGGGCGATACTCCCCGTGCCCGTAAGATTTGTGCCATCGGCGTGCGCAGCAGCCATTTTGTCACCATGCATGGATTGGCACTGAATGTGAATACCGATTTACGTTATTTCAGCTATATCAATCCCTGCGGATTCATAGACAAGGGTGTCACTTCTTTGCAGAAAGAGCTGGGACACGAGGTGCCGATGGAAGAGGTGAAGGAGTGTCTTTGCAAGGAGCTGGTAAATCTTTTGTCATGAACTATCTGGCACATGTATTCCTTTCCGGTCCGAACAGAAAAGTACAGTTGGGCAATTTTGTAGGCGATGCTGTAAAGGGAAGCTCCTATAAGAATTATCCGCCGGATATAGCCAAGGGTATTCAGCTTCACCGCGCTATTGACGACTATACCGACCATCATCCGGCAGTTTGCGAGGTGGTGCATAGGCTTCAACCTGAATTCGGACGCTATTCGGGGGTATTGCTGGATATTTATTTCGATTATTTGCTGGCTTCCCGTTTCGAGTCGTTCTCCGGAGTTTCCTTGAGGAGGTATACCCGGACTTTCTATCTTTCCCTCCTCATCAATTACCGCTATCTTCCGGTACGGTTCAAACGTTTCATCTGGCATTTTATCCTGACCGACCGTTTGCGGAAATACGCCACTCTGAACGGAATAAGAGAGTCTTTGAACATCATGGTGGAATATCATCATATTGATATATCCGTAGACAAGGCTATTCGTTACCTTGAAGAGCACGATGAGGAACTGTTTGCTGTGTTCCAGCCATTTTTTATTGAATTGCAGAGGTTTTGCACTGAATACCGGCATAATTATAAGTCACAATTTTAAGGACGAAGAAGGAATGAATATCGTGTCGGCAAGGAATTAATATCCTGCCGACACGATATTTGTTTTTTGTATCACACGTTGTTGATTTCCTGCATGACATGTTATTGATAGCTTGTGCCCTGTGGAATCAGCTTCCCGTACTCCGCTTCTCCCTTGCCAGTACCGAGATGATGTACCCTCCCTTGCTGTTCACCTTGTTCCAGTTTGTTCCATTGAATATTTTCCAGACGTAGTTTCCCAGCCTGCCGTAGTCCGATAACTTCAGAATCTTCCTGATTTCCTCCCGGTCGGTGATGTAGAGCTTTTCCAGATTCAGCATGAGGCATTCCAGGTTGTGCGTATTCCTGTTGTAGGCATATCCGGGAATGTCTAAATCAGGATTTCCCTGCGCTCCTCCGCTTTCCCCCGGGGGAGTAAGAGGGGGAAGTGCTTTACTTTCTTTTGCTTTGCTTTCTTCTACTTTGCTTTCTTTGCTTTGTTTGGAATTGTATGCATTTTCGGGGAAAATGTCCGCATCCTGCGTACAATTTTCCCGTTTTTGCGTACAAGTCTCGTCCTTGTCCGGTTTATCTTCCTCCGTCTCTACCAGCAGATAGGGTAGGGTGGTGAGGTCCCTTTTTCTTCTTTTGGTGGCTTCCAGCCATATTTTCTGTATCTCGGTAGAGGTCAGCACCCCTTGCTCCTTATAGGTTTTGGGGTCGAAAAAGGCTTTCTCCACCAGGATGTCCACGATTCCCTGCATCTCCTGCTCGTTGATGTCCTTTCCCGCCTTGTTTGTGAACAGTGTGCATTGCTCCGCGTTCCATTTCAGGTAATATCCGTTTTCCTTATGTATCTTGCACAGCAGTTTCATTACCGCTGCGGTTCCTTTCAGTCCGAACTTGGCTTCCACCAGTTCCACTGCTATCTCTTCGAATAGATTTACTTTGAGGGGGAAATATAGCATTCCCCCATACATCATGGCCATTGTTTTTAGTGTTTAATGATTAGTGATTAATGGTTAATGGTTAGCATATGGGGCTCCATTCGAGGACGTTTTCCAGCTGGAAGGTTTTCCATGCCTGCAGTTCCACGTCCCAGAAGGCTATGGTGCTTGTCACTCTTGTGATGTCATAATCTTTTCTGAAGTCTGCCTTGTAGGGCAGTAAGGTGGCTTTCGCCAGCCTGAATGTCCCGTCCTGCTTGTGGTAGGCTATGAGTGCGTGTCCGTATTGCATGTGGTCTATCAGGCTTTCTATCCGTTGGGCCATCCATGTGGCGCATGTTTCCGTGTAGTTCTTTTCCAGCATGATACGTATTTTCCATAGGTTTCTCAGTGCTTCGTGAAGTGAAGCGTTCTTTGTCGACTTTCTCATCTTGTTGTCTTTAAAATTAATAATTGTATTAGTTTGGCAGGAGGTACGCTTGTATATAAAAAAGATGCCGCATTCGTTGAGAAAGCGGCATCTATAGGCGGTGTGGCTTCATCCTTACCAAAGTGGCGGCAAAGATAAGTGGTTTATTCCTTAAGTTGTTTATATTTAATTGTTGTCAATAAGTTTCGTGGTTTCTGCCCTTTTTTGTTTTATTCCCTATATCTCTCCTGCTACCTTCATTTCCCGCCACACTTCACCGAACTCTTGTATTATAGTGTTTTCTGACAGTCTTTTATAGTCTGGCGTTCTAAAGTCGAAATGTGAGTATGCCCATTGTGCCAATGCCTTGTTGCTTGTCGGCTTTTCTTCTATAAAGTATCTTGATTTTCTCCATAGGATGATGTCTTTAATGACTTCTTTCCTATATTGTGGCAATATTCCCATAACCTCCCCGCTTGAGGGACGTCCTACTCCTGCTTTAGGAGCTGATATGCCGTGCTTTACATCCGTTTTAAGGGTGTCTCTTTTTGTTTTTTTTCCTTACTTTGGAGTGTCTCTTTTGCCTTCATTTTCTAATGTTTTTGGGTTAATAATTAAAATTACTGTAGTTTGTAAAATAAATGCAAAGGTATATCAAGTTTTTTGTTTTTGCGGAGTAAGGATGGAGATAAAAAGCTGGGTTTTATCTTTATGATGGGTTAATGCGTTGATATATAAATGGAAATGACTTTGACTTGGAAGTGTTTTTTAAACGTTCGTTTAATGGACGTCAAATTTCAGGAAATGAAATAGGGAATGAGTTAATAAAAGGGAATGGAAATTTTAAATATTAAATAAGATACTTAACATACTGAATTACTGTAGATTAAACTGAGATACGATGGGTTTTCCAAAATATTTTTATTAAACATTTTGAGGATATAAAAAACAGTCTTATCTTTGCGTCCATTAAACGAACGTTTAAAAAACGCTTTTTGTTTGTAATCCGCTCGTTTATAGTCTCTTACCAGAAGGTAATGACGAACTGCAAAAAAACTGTTGGCAAGAAGGGCACAATGCTTGCTGTATTTTAATAAGGTGCTCGCAAATGATTGGATACCAGGTATATACCGAGGGTTCAAAGCCCCAGAGGAACACTCTTTTGTGAACAAAACAACGAAAATGGAAACGGATAACGAGGTTGAAGTCTGGCATGCCATGCGTGCCACATACCGCAGAGAGCTTGATGCGGTGCATCTTCTCGAGAAGGAGAACCTCGGCTGTTTTGTCCCCATGCAATATAAGGTAAGTATCCGTAAGGGTAAGAAAGTCCGTACTTTGGTTCCCGTCATCCGTAATCTGGTTTTTGTCCATGCACGTCCTTCCGACGTACAACGTGTTAAGTCTCAAATTACTTATTTGCAATATATAACCGATACTCGCAGTGGTCAGAAGATAATTATTCCCGACCATGAGATGCAGCGCTTCATCGCCGTTGCCGGAACCTATAACGACCATTTGCTTTATTTCCAGCCCGAAGAGTTGAATCTGTCGAAAGGAACTAGAGTCCGTATTACGGGTGGCGACTTTACAGGTCAGGAGGGTATTTTTCTGAAAGTAAAGGGTGCACGTGACCGTCGTGTGGTTATAGAGATACAAGGTGTCATTGCTGTTGCCATGGCCACCATCCATCCGGACCTTATAGAAGTGATCGGCTGAATTATAATTCATAATTTACAACTCATAGTTTACAATTCATAATTCAAAAAATGTCCTCCTCCCTTTTCGAAGAAGCAATTAATCTCCAGCGTGCTGCGCACGAACTGATGTATTTAGGTATGGACGGTAGTCCTATCTATAGTGATGACCTTTCCCGCCGCAACGGTGAGGTTTACCGCTTGACTGCGGCTTTGTATGGTTCCAGTGCTCGAGGTACTACTACGGAAGAACAGGCAAACGTCTGTCTTGCTCTCTTGATGGGTTATAACGCATCGTTCATTGACCATGGCGAGAAGCAGGATCACCTCCAGGAGATATTAAACCGTTGTTGGAATCTCCTTGATACCCTTCCCGCTTCGCTGTTGAAACTCCGTCTGCTTACTGCCTGTTATGGAGAAGTGTTCGATGAGCTCCTGGTCGACGAAGCCCGGAAGATTATTTCTTCCTGGGACTCCGCATCGCTCACTGCCGAACAGCAGGAAGCTGTCGAGGAATTCCGGAATGTAGTTGACAATCCCTATCCGTGGGAATATCTTGAGGACTAAAACAGGTGAAAGTTTTCTCGCAAGGCAAAAAAAGAAATGGAGTGGAGAATGTAAGAGACACGGGAAAAGTTAAAGGCATATAGAGCTAAACATACAAGTGATATATTCATGTAATGAGTGAAAAGGATTCCACGCATTGTATTACGAAAAATAGCCTCCAGAGAAACGGATTATATGGCATTTCTGCCAATGAATATAGTAAAATAACTTATTATTTGATTAAAAATATAACTCAAAGTGGGTTATACCCCCTTTAGTAGATGCCCAATATCTATTGAATATCCGGGAAGCGTGGTACTAACTCTTTCATTACTACGCGAAGTAATAAATATAAATCACCTTTGGTTCCACCTTCCCGGATTAGTTTGATTTTTTCAGTGTGTGACATATAAGAATCTAACAAACATTAAATTATGCGTCGAATCTTATTTCTGATTTTATGTCTTTTTATTTTCTTCGGTTCTGCCTATGCCCAGCGCATGTCCGACGAGCAAGTGGTTGAATATGTGAAACAAGCACAGGCAGCCGGAAAATCTCAGAAGCAGATGACTGCCGAACTGTTGCGCCGTGGTGTGACCCGCGAACAGGTGCTCCGCATCAAGGATAAATATGAGAACTCGGGTGTTGCTGTCCCGGGTTCCGAAGCTCCCTCACAGATGCGCAAGCGTTCGGTTGCTGTGGGAGAATCCTACGAGGCTGCCGAACTGGATGACCAGAAAGCGGTTGTTGATGAGAGACTTGAAAGCCAGTCCGCCCCTGAGGCTGCCGGCATACAGATTTTCGGTCATAATCTGTTCCAGAACCGTAATCTCTCCTTTGAACCTAGTGTGAATTTGGCTACTCCGGCAAATTATCGGCTGGGGCCCGGTGACGAGGTGATCATAGATATCTGGGGAGCTTCCGAGAATACCATCCGCCAGACCATCAGTCCCGAGGGGAGTATCCAGGTGAAAGACCTCGGTCCCGTTTATCTGAACGGCATGACTGTTAAAGAAGCCAACGCTTATCTGCAACGGGAACTGTCCAAGATCTATTCCGGTATCGGAGGGGGGGATCCCAATTCACAGATCCGTCTGACTTTAGGCGATATACGTACCATTCAGATTCATATTATGGGTGAGGTCACGGTGCCGGGTACTTATACACTTTCGGCTTTTTCTACGGTTTTCCATGCCTTGTACCGTGCCGGTGGTGTGAATAATATCGGTAGCTTGCGTGACATCCGTCTGGTTCGTAACGGAGAGACGATAGAGCATTTGGACGTCTATGAGTTCATCATGCAGGGCAAGATGAATGACGATGTCCGTCTGCAGGAGGGCGATGTGATTATCGTGAGTCCCTACCAGTCGTTGGTCGAGATAGTAGGTAAGGTGAAACGTCCCATGTATTATGAAATGAAGCCTGCCGAGACGGTTGCTTCCTTACTGAAGTATGCGGGTGGCTTTATGGGAGATGCCTATAAGAAGGCTGTACGCATCATCCGTAAAAGCGGACGTGAACATCAAGTATATAATGTGGATGAGATGGACTATTCTGTATTCCGTTTAGACGACGGTGACTTAATGACGGTTGACGCCGTACTCGACCGTTTTGAGAACAAGGTTGAGGTCAGTGGTGCCGTCTATCGTCCGGGGCTTTATCAGTTGGACGGTGAGGTGAATACGGTGAAGCAGCTGATAAAGAAGGCTGAGGGACTCCGGGGAGATGCTTTCCTTGCCCGGGTCCTTCTGGACCGTGAGCGTGAAGATCTTACGCACGAAATGGTTGCCGTTGATCTAGAGGGTATCATGAACGGTACGGTTTCTGATATACCCCTTCAGAAGAACGACCATCTGTATGTTCCCGGTATCCATGACCTGAAGGAGAGCGAGACGGTCTCCATTTATGGTGAGGTGCTCAATCCCGGTACTTTCCTGTACTCCGACAACTTAACGATAGAGGATATGATTGTCCAGGCGGGAGGTCTTACTGAGGCTGCCGCCACTACCTGTGTGAGCGTGACGCGCCGCATCAAGGATCCCAAGAGTACTGCCTACAGCAGCAAGCTTGCGGAGACATTCACCTTTGACATCAAGGACGGTCTTCTGACGGGTGCCGGTAGTTTCTACCTGCAACCTTTCGATGTAGTCCAAGTTCGTCGCAGTCCTGCCTACCAAGTTCAGCGCATGGTGACAATTGCGGGTGAGGTGCTTTTCAGCGGCAGCTATTCGTTGTTGAAAAAGAATGAACGTCTGAGTGATGTGATAGGTCGTGCAGGCGGAATTACTCCGGCGGCATATATAAAGGGGGGACGTTTGATTCGCAAGCGCAATGATGAGGAACGTCGGCGTGAGACGGATGTGCTTCGCATAGCTCAGGGTGGTGAGGGGAAGGATAGCATCTCTGTGGACAAGCTTGCCATCTCTGAGACTTATGCAGTAGGCATCGATATGGAAAAGGCTCTGTTTAATCCGGGAAGTGACTATGACATTGTCCTGCGTGAGGGAGATATCGTTTATATTCCTGAATACGTCAATACGGTGAAGATCAGCGGTTCAGTGATGTATCCTAATACAGTAACCTGGGAGAAAGATGCCAAGCTGAAACATTATATCAATATGGCAGGTGGTTATGGCGAAAATGCGAAAAAGAAGAAAGCATACATCATTTATCTGAATGGTACGGTAGCCCGTGCTAAGAAGAGTGACAGTGATTTAATCCAGCCGGGTTGTGAGATTGTGGTTCCCACGAAGTCTGAGAGGAAGCGTCTCCAGCTTTCCGAGATTATGGGTCTGAGCTCCACGACTGCGACTATTGCGGCGATGGTGGCTACTTTGGCTAATACTTTTAAATAAGAAACAAGTGGAAGATATAAAAAGAAAAGATACCGGTATGAGTGACGAACAACAGAATAAACATACACAGGAAGAGGAGATTGATTTGCTTGAGCTTGCCTTGAAGGTCTGGGCGGAGCGCAGGTGGATATTGAAGTGTTGCGGCTATGCGGTGATTGTGGGGCTGGTGATTGCTTTCAGTATTCCCAAGGAATATACGACAAGTGTAATGATTGCTCCGGAAGCTTCTGATAATAAAGGCGGAGGGCTTTCCTCATTGGCAAGTTTGGCTGGCATCAATCTGAATACATCTTCGGGATCTGATGCGATTTATCCTGATTTATATCCGGATATTGTGAGTTCCACTCCTTTTGTGACAGGGTTGTTTGATGTCCCAGTCCGTGATATGGATGGGGAGATAAACACCACACTTTATGACTATATGGACGAATACCAGCGTATGCCATGGTGGTCGTATATCATATCTGCCCCTTTCAAGGCTTTAAGTTGGACTATTTCTCTGTTTAAGGAATCAGAAGAAGAGGTGGATAAATTAGATCCTTTTCAGCTGACAAAAGAGCAGACTGATATTGTGAAAGCACTGAGTGATCATATAGGTGTTTCGGTAGATAAAAAGACCGGGGTTACTACAATTTCCGTCACGATGCAGGATCCCCGTATTTCAGCATGTCTGACAGATACTGTTGTGAACAGGTTGCAGTCTTACATTATTGATTATCGGACTAATAAAGCCCGTAAGGATTTTCATTTCCAAGAAAAGCTTTTTGAGCGTAAGAAGAAGGAGTACGAACAAGCTCAAGAAAACTATGCCAAGTTTGCCGATGCCAACAAGAATATCATCCTCCAGAGTTACCGTGCCGAACAAGTGCGATTGGAGAATGAAATGAATCTTGCTTATCAAGTATATACAAGCGTTGCGCAGCAGTTGCAAATGGCGGAGGCAAAGGTGCAGGAAATTACTCCTGTTTATACGGTGGTTGAGCCTGCGACAATTCCTGTAAAGGCGTCAAAACCTAATAAAGTTATGATACTTTTGGGTGTTGTATTTCTGGTCGGTATAGTATGTGTTAGTTGGATACTCTTGGGAAGGAGGTTTATTGATACTTTCAGAGGTGAAAAGTATGTATAGTAATGTTTTACAATGAATATAATAGAAACAAATATTGAAGGAGTTATAATTATTGAACCTCGTCTATTTGAAGATGAACGTGGTTATTTTTTTGAATCTTTTAATCAAAAGGAATTTCAAGAAAAAGTATGTAAAACCACATTTATACAGGATAATGAAAGTAAATCTAGTTATGGAGTAATTCGTGGTTTACATTTTCAAAAGCCTCCTTTTGCTCAAAGTAAATTAGTCCGTGTAGTGAAAGGATCGGTATTAGATGTAGCTGTTGATATAAGAAAGGGATCTCCAACCTTTGGTCAGCATGTAGCTGTAGAGTTAACAGAAGATAATCATCGACAATTTTTTATTCCAAGAGGTTTCGCTCATGGTTTCTCAGTTTTAAGTAAAGAAGTCATTTTCCAGTATAAATGTGATAATTTTTATGCTCCTCAGAGTGAAGGCGCTATTGCATGGGATGATCCAGATCTAGGAATAGACTGGCAAATTTCTATTGACGAAATCCTTTTAAGTGAAAAAGATAAGTCACATCCTAAGTTGGCAGAAATAATATTTTAAGCATGGCATCGGATAAACAGCGAATAGCTCAAAATACCTTATTTTTATATGTTAGAATGTTTCTAATAATAATCGTATCTCTATATACTGTTAGAGTTGTTATTAGAACACTTAATGTAACGGATTATGGTATATATATGGCTGTTGGTGGTATTGTATTGGCACTATCTTTTTTATCTCAGACAATAGCTTCTGCTTCTCAACGTTTTTTCGCTTATGAGTTAGGGCGAAAAGACTTTTGTCAATTGAGACATACTTTTAGCATGATTTTTATAGTCTATATAATTATTGTTTTGGCGATATTATTTATCGCTGAAACTTTAGGATTATGGTTTTTGAATAATGTAATGACTATACCAGTCAATCGTTTGGAAGCGGCTAATTGGGTTTATCAGTTTGCATTACTATCGTTTATAGTTAAGATATTGACAAATCCTTATAATGCAGTGATTATTGCTCGTGAAAATATGAAGATTTACGCATATGTTAGTATTGTAGAGGCTTTTCTTAAATTATTGATTGTTTATTTATTAGTAGTTTTTGCAATAGATAAATTGAAGTTATATGCTGTATTGACGTTCGCGGTGACCTGTATTGTTTCGGCTATTTATGTTTTGTTCTGCTTTAAAAAATATGAAGAATCCCGAATTTCACTATTTTGGGACAAAGCACTTTTCAAATCTATTTTCTCATATTCTTCATGGAGTTTGTTTGGAACAATGGCAGGAGTTGCTAATACGCAAGGTACTAATTTGCTGTTGAATGTTTTTTGGGGACCTGTTGTTAATGCTGCCTATTCGGTTGCCCAGCAAGTCAGTACGGTTATTCAACAATTTTCAGGAAATTTTTTCATGGCTATTCGCCCTCCTTTAATAAAGAGCTATGCAGAGGGGAATTATGTTGATATGATGCAATTATTTTATTTGAGTAGCCGTTTTTCTTTTTTATTGTTGTACGCCGTTATATTACCATTGATATTGGAGGTTGAATTTATTTTGAAATTGTGGTTGGGCGATGTAGGAGAATATATGATTTCTTTTACTAAGTTGATTTTAGTTTATTGCCTTGTCTTGGCAATAGGGAATCCCATAACTATCATTATGCAAGCGGCAAAGAAAGTGAAATTATATCATGGTATTGTGGATAGTTTTGTATTACTTACTTTACCTTTGTCATACGTATTCTTAAAATTTGGGTGTCCGCCAGAGGTTAGCTTGCTGGTTGCTGTTGTTATGCTTATGATAGCGCATATCATACGTTTATTTGTTTTTGCTAAAGTTGTGACATTTTCTTTTAAAGAGTATTGGAAGAAATTTGTTTTTCCAACTATGTTGGTAACTTTTTTTTCAGCACTACCTGCTTTTTATATTCAATCTGTCATTTCTGGTGGATTTGTACAATTTGTTGTAGTATGTTTGGTTTCTTTGTCGTGTATTGGGATAAGTGGCTATTTGGTTGTACTAACTCCAATAGAGAAGAGTTTTTTGTGTAGAAAGCTTAGATTCTGATTATGTGTTATGGATGCAAGCACTGTCATTTTAATTATAAATTCACTTTTCTATATAACAGCATTTGTGATGTATCAGATACGTATGAGAACATTTCAGATGGGAAGTTTTATTTTACTTTTTTATTCTTTACTTTCTGTTGGTAGTGTTTGGTTGTATAATATAGATAGTGTTTGGACCTTTGAAACTATCACGATTTTTCCTTTGGTATATTTATATATTGTTTTGATGATTTCTTTTTATCCTTTGTTGAAATTCTCCAATAAAAAAATGAGCAATATAAAAATGCCGGATGATATGGTGATGAGTATGATTTCTGTAGTAGTGATAATTGTCTATTTATGTTTCTTTTTCCAAACGATACTTTCAAACTTTTCTCTGTCGAATCTTTTTGATCCAATGACTTTAGCAGAAAATTATGAAACAAAATCAGATAATGTTGGATACAATGATGGGAAAGTAAATATTTTTGGGATACTGAAAAATATTTTTAATAGTATTCTGTGGATATTGTTTATGTACAATTGGATTCAGAAGAAGAAATTGTTGACTATTGGTGTATTTATAGCAATTATCATTTCGGTATTTACTAGTTTGGCATGGGGAGCTCGAGGTCCGTTGGTTTTTATTATTATGCAAGTTCCATTTGTTTATTTTGTGTTTTCTCCTTTGATGAGCCAAGAAATGCGGAGAAAATATCTTTTTACAGTGGCAGCTTTTGTCATTCTCATATTTGTAGGAGGAGCTGCATTAACATTGGGGCGTTTTAATGATGCTGCAGATTTTACTATTATGGATATCGTATTGTATTATGCTTCATCTAATTTTATAAAGTTTGATAATTTTGTATTAGATGTGGGAGGATGTAGGTATGGTGATAGGGTTTTTCCTCTAATTAGAGTCTTGTTAGGATTAGATACGGCTGGTGATTACAAAACACGTCGCTTGTTATATCCGAATTTGAAGGTAGATGATTCTCAGTTTACATTTTTTGTTGGAGAGTTTGTTATTGATTTTGGTCCTATTTTAGCATTTATAATTATTTCTTTGGCAGCATATTATTTTTATAAAAAGATCATCACTAATGAATATGATTTTGGAACAATATTAATATTATCCTTGGCTTATAATATAGTGGTAATCGGTTTTACTTTATTTCCGTATTCAGAGATAAGTGGCAATCTTTCTATTATTTATACCATATTTTGGATATTTGTATTTAAATACTTTACTTTTAAACGATTAGTAATAGGTAAGAATAAGTAGTATGACAAAAAAAACTCGTGTTATAGCCTTTTATCTTCCACAATTTCACCCTATTCCAGAAAATGACAAATGGTGGGGAAAAGGCTTTACAGAATGGACTAATGTCGGAAAAGCTAAGCCCTTGTTTAAAGGACATTATCAGCCCCGTGTTCCTGCAGATTTAGGGTATTATGATTTGCGTATGCCTGAAGTTAGAGAAGCTCAAGCTGAGATGGCACGTGCAGCTGGTATAGAAGGTTTTTGCTATTGGCATTATTGGTTTGGTAATGGGAAAAAGTTGTTAGAAAGACCTTTTCAGGAGGTACTTCTCAGTGGAAAACCTGATTTTCCGTTTTGTCTTGGTTGGGCAAACCATAGCTGGACTAACAAATCTTGGGAAGTGGGAACTAAAAAGGTCAAAGAGGCTACTTTGATGGAGATGATTTATAATAAGGAAGAGTATATAAAGCATTTTTATGAAGTATTGCCAGCTTTTAAGGATAAAAGGTATATTCAAGTAGATGGTAAACCCTTGTTTCTTGTTTTTAGACCATTGGAGATACCCAATCCTCGTGAATTTATTGAACTATGGCAGGCAATGGCACAAGAAAATGGCCTTAAGGGTATTTATTTTGTAGGAATTGCCTATAATATGCTTCCACAGGACTGGACTTTAAAAAATATTATTTTGAAAAATATAGCAGATAAATCGGCTTTATATTATAAAGCTGTGTTAAATGCAGGATATGATGCTGTTAATTCGCGAGGTTATCATCGGGCCGATTACTATTGCCGTTCTTTGAAAGAAGTTTTGTGGCGTAGTATCTGTATGCGCTTATTTAAGTACACTCCTGTTTCAAGGTGTGAGCAGAAGAATATAAATAAATATCTTTATGTCAAGGAAGATAGATGGGAAAATGTATTTCCTACTTTGTTGCCTAATTGGGATAGAACTGCAAGAAGTGGAGCAAGAGCAAGAGTTTATACGGGTAGTACTCCGGAAGTATTTAGTGAGCAATTGAAATCTGTAGTGGATTTATTGTCAGATAAAGAAGATGAACATAAAATTACTTTCTTAATGTCATGGAATGAATGGGCAGAGGGTAATTATGTGGAGCCAGACTTAAAGTATGGTCATGGCTTTTTAGATGTATTAAAGAAAATCGTTTAATTGTTTATATATGAATCTGAAACGTTTTTGTACACGATTTCGTGAAATGAGAACTTGTTATGTTGGAACGAAAGTTTCTTTTCTAGATAAAATCTTTTATGCTGTAGATTATGTTTTTGCTTTCATAATTCATGGGGCTTCTATTAGTGATTATTTTGCTTATGGTTTTTATAAACTTAGATATAAGGGAAGAAAGGAGTATATAACTTATAGGCGTTATCATGTTATACAAAATAAATGCAATAAAGTTTCAGATAGATGTTTATGTCGAGAAAAAAATAAATTTAATGAATTATTTAAAGAGTTTTTAGGGCGTGATTGGATTGATGTAAATAATGTTGATGAGATGCTGTTTATCTCATTTTGTCATAAATATCCTGTAATTTTTATTAAAGAAATTAATGGATATAGGGGTATAGGTACTCGTAAAATAGAGACGGAGAATTTGAATGCAAAAGACTTGTATAATGAACTGATTTCAGATATAAATTCTCACTATATAGCAGAAGAACAAATAACCCAAATTAGTGAACTGGCAAACTTTCATCCTTGGTCAATCAATACGATACGTATAGTAACGGTTTATGATACGATAAATGATAAAGTTCATATTATGAATGCTCGTTTACGAATGGGGAACAAAAAAAATAATGTTGATAATTTTCATTTTAGTGGAATTGGTGCAAATATAAATATAGAAACAGGCATCATAGATACAATTGGTTATGATGCACATAATAACACTTATATAGTACATCCGATTACAGGAAAGCAAATAATAGGTGCTCAAATTCCATATTGGGAAGAGTGCAAAACTTTTGTTGAGCGTGCAGCAAGACATATTCCAAGTGTTCGATATATAGGTTGGGATATTGTAATACAGAGTGGAGGTCACTTTTTATTGATAGAAGGTAATGATAATGCTGATCATGATTTTCAGCAATTGCACAATTGTGGTTTATGGAAACAATATCAATCTATAATCAAAAGATTTTAAGATTATGTATATATTGATGATTGCTCGTGGATATCCTACTGAAGAAGACCCTCAATGGGGATGCTTTGAACAAGATCAAGCTGAAGCATTATGTAATAATGGTCACCAAGTTGTTGTTCTTAGTGTTGATAGCCGTTTTTTATGGAAATTCAGAAAAGTAGGAATAACACATTATAGCAAAAATGGCGTAAATTATTATAATAGTTTTTGGTTTCCAGGTGTTTTGACGAGGACTATAAGTCGAAAATTTAATGTTTTCATAAAAAAATGCCAAGTGGATAAACTATATAAGAAAGTTGAGTTCTTGTATGGACGACCAGATGTAGTATATGGACAATTCTTTTTTAATACTGACATAGGAGTTTATCTTCAAAAAAAGTACAATTTGCCGTTAGTTGGTATAGAACATGCCGGTAGATTTAATTCTGACCGGCTAGATTCGATTACAAAATGGATGGCAACTAATGCTTATGCAAATGCTGACGAAATAATAACGGTCTCTCAAACTTTGCGAAAAAGGATATTATATCATTTTAAAAGAGATAGTTATGTTATCCATAATTTAGTCAATAATATATTTTTCGATTCTGTAAGGAAAGTCGAAAAAACAAATAGCTTTTCTTTCGTATCTACAGGGAGTTTAGTTTACGGCAAAGGTTTTGATTTATTAATAGAGGCATTTTCTCTTATTAATAGAAGAAATAAAGATATACATTTAGTTATAATAGGTGATGGAGTAGAAAGACAAAATTTGCAAAAGCAGATAGATAATTTAAAACTCTCGCATAATATTCATTTGGTAGGAAAGAAAACAAAGGGTGAGATTGTCCAAATATTAAGTGATAGTTCTGTTTTCATATTACCTTCACGTAGCGAAAATTTTTCAGTATCAATATTAGAAGGATTAGCTGTAGGTTTACCTGTTATTGCAACTCTCTGTGGCGGAGTTAAGGAGTGTATTAATGAAAAAAATGGGTTATTAGTTCCTGTTGAAAATGTACCAGCATTAGCTGATGCTATGAAAAAAATGTATGATACATTGGGTGAATATGATAGTCAGGAAATTGCTCAAGATTGTTATAATAGATTTTCACCTTCTGTGATTTCCGATAAATTGGTAGATGTTTTCCAAAAAGCAGTCGAAAAAAAGAAAAAAATGTCATGAAGAATCTTATAATTATTGCCGCCGGTGGTATGGGTCGTACTTTATATGATATGGCACGTGAAAGTTTAGGTTTTGCAACAGAATTTGTCATTAAAGGTTTTATTGATGATAATTTGTCCGCATTGAATGACTTTCCAAATTATCCTCCGGTAATAGATAAGATTAGTACTTATATACCACAGAACGATGATGTTTTTGTCTGCTCTATAGGTGGAAATGCCCGTAAAAAATGTATGGGTGAAATTATTAATAGAGGAGGACGTTTTATTTCCTTAATCCATCATACTGCTAGAATTGGTTCTAATGTAAAATTGGGTGAAGGAAATATTATCGGTGCTTATACAAGCATTGGTGCTGATGCTGTGATAGGTGATTATAATATGATACAATCTTATACAGTAGTGGGGCATGATGTTCGTTTGGGTGATTGGAATCGTATTGATACACATGTCACTTGTGTAGGTGGTACGGTTGTTGGAAATGAGGTAGATATTTATACTTCTTCCGTGTTAAATCATGGAGTTGTTGTAGAAGATAATGCTCATGTTGGCGCTTGTAGTTTTGTTATACGCAGAGTTAAAGCTGGTACTACTGTTATGGGAAATCCTGCTAAAAGATTAATATAAATAATAAATAAGATGGAATTAGTAGACTTTATTGAAAAATTTGCTGAGCAATTTGATGATGTAGATGTAGAACAACTTAGTTCTACAACTAAATTTCGCGAGTTAGATGGTTACACATCGCTGGTTGCTCTATTGATTATTACAATGATTGATGAGGAATATGATGTCACTGTTACTGGTGATGATATGAAACAGCAGGCAACTATTGGTGATTTGTATAATTTGGTATCTTCCCGTTTGTAATGTATAATCCTTTTTCTTTAGAAGGGAAGACTGTACTAGTTACAGGTGCTTCATCCGGTATCGGACGAGCTACTGCCATTGAATGTTCGAAGCTGGGAGCAACTTTAGTTCTGACAGGTAGGAATGAGAGTGCTTTGCAAGAAACTAAAGAGTTGCTATCTGATTCAAATAAAGAGCATTTAATGCTGGTTGCTGATTTAAGAATAGAAGAATCCTGTGAGAAATTGGTGGCTCAATTACCAGTATTGGATGGCTTTGTTTGCAATGCGGGAATAGGAAAAATGTTACCATTGCAATTCTACTCTTTGGATGTACTAAACGAAGTATTTCAGATGAATTGTTTTGTTCCTATGCTGCTACTGAAATTGTTGGTGAAGAAAAAGAAACTGAGAAATTCATCTTCAGTAGTCTTTACTGCATCAATTTCTGGTTATAATAATGTGGCGCCTGCAAATGGTATTTATGGAACTTCAAAGAGTGCCTTGAGCACTTATATGAAATATGCTGCCTTGGAGTTGGCAGGGAAGGGGATTCGATGTAATGCTGTACAGCCGGGAAGAATCAATACTCCTTTGATTTCTAATCGTTTGCTATCAGAGGAAGATGTGACTAAAGACATAGAACAATATCCGATGAAGCGTTATGGCAAGCCGGAAGAAGTGGCTCATGCTATAATTTATTTACTTTCCGATGCTTCTGCATGGGTTACAGGTACTAACTTGGTAATTGATGGAGGTCGTAGTCTGAAATAATTTGTATGGAAAGGCTTTTATATAATAAGATATGTATTGTTACCGGTGCCGCACAAGGCATCGGTAAATCTATAGCTGAACGTTTTGCTTCAGATGGTGCAATAGTTTATGCTTGCGACCGTGCTGAAGGAGTTATGGATGAATGGGCGAAGGCTTGTTCAGAAGATAATCATACCCGTGTGCTTCCTTTGTATTTTGATGTGACGGATGCTACTGCTGTAAAATCAGCCTTTATGTCCGTATTCAAACTAGAAGGTCGTATTGATGCACTGGTTAACAATGCGGGTGTGGTATTTAATAAGAAAATCGGTATGATATTGCGTCCGGAAACAGAACTGATGTTCCGTGTGAATGTAATAGCTGTAATTGAAATGATTCAGCTGGTTTCTCGTTTGATGGCTCGCAATCATAGTGGATCTATTGTAAACATTGCATCGGTAACGGCAGTACTAGGCTCACCGGGACAATCTGCTTACTCTGCAACTAAAGGGGCAATTATGGCTTTTACTAGATCTGCAGCCAAAGAGCTGGCATCTCAGGGGATTCGTGTGAATGCAGTTGCACCGGGTATTGTTAAAACGGAACGTTTTTCAGAACTTTATGAAGAAAGTGGCGAAAAAATCGATACTCGTATTCAAAAGATTGCTTTAGGACGCTTGGGAACTCCTGAAGATGTTGCTAATGCTTGTGCTTTTCTTGTTTCAGACCGTTCTTCTTATATTTCAGGCCAGATATTGGGAGTTGATGGCTGTGCTTCCATTTAGAATAAAATAACCGAATGATATTGAATTTAAATAAGCAGGCGCAGGATGCGTTTGCTGCAGTTGATGCTTTGGGGAATACCTTGAAGTATGGTGAGTTGTTGGATTTTTCCGAGAATATATCTACCATTCTTCCCAGTCGTTCCTTATTATTCTTATTGACAGAAAATAATGTCGGAGGTATAGCCTGGAGTGTAGGTTGTATCAATTCCGGCAATGTTCCTTTAATATTGAATGCACATATTGAAAAGGAACTTCTTTATAATTTGCTTGACATTTATCGCCCTTCTTATGTTTGTGTGCCCTCGTTGATGGCGGTTGACCTGCATTATGAAGTGGTGTGTGAATATTATGGCTATACCCTCTTGCGTACAGGAATGGAGGATTGTGCAATGCATCCGGATCTATCTCATCTTCTACCTACTTCCGGTTCAACGGGTAGTCCTAAGTTGGTACGGCATAAATATAGTAATATAGAAGCAGCGGCCTTAAATATCTCTACTTTCTTTGGCTTGACTTCCAATGACCGTCCTTTGCTTGTCCTTCCATTATATTATACTATGGGGCTGTCAGTGGTATTCAGTCATCTTTATGTTGGGGCTACTGTGTTGATAACCAATCAAAGTATGACCGATAAAGCTTTCTGGAGTTTCATGAAGGAGCAGCGGGCCACCAGTTTTACAGGAGTGCCTTACAGCTTTGAGATTTTGAATCTGATGCGTTTCTTCCGTATGGATTTGCCTGATTTGACCTTGCTTACTCAGGGTGGCGGTAAGATACCTCGCCAGCTGAATCTGAAGTTTGCTGAATATTGCCGTGACACCGGCAAACGCTGGATAGCTACTTACGGCCAGTCTGAAGGTACTGCCCGCATGGCCTATCTTCCTGCTGAATATGCAATATCCAAATGCGGGAGCATAGGTCGGGCAGTTCCCAATGCGGAACTGTCCCTGATAGATAGTGACGGAAATGTGATAGAAGGTTCTCACACGGAAGGTGAAATGTGCTACCGTGGCAAGAATGTGACGATGGGATATGCCCGTAGTCGGGAAGATTTGCTGCTGGGTGATGAGCGTAATGGCTTTATGCGTACCGGTGACTTGGCTTACAGGGATGAGGACGGCTGTTATTACATTGTAGGGCGTATGGGACGTTTCCTGAAGCTGTTTGGCATGCGTATCGGTCTGGATGAGTGTGAACAGATAATCAAAGGGAAATATCCGATAGAATGCGCTTGTGTGGGTACGGACGATAAGATGACCGTCTATCTGACCGATGAGAAATATGCAGTGGCTGTAAAGGAAGTACTGGTTGAAAAGACCAAGCTGGTAGCCTCGGCTTTTGAGGTAAAAGTGATAGCTGACATACCCAAGAATGAGGCGGGAAAAATATTGTATAGTAAGTTGAATTCATAAAAAAGACAGGAACGATGACAAATATTGAAAAGTATAATGACGCTTTTGTAGAAGTGTTTGGTGTGGACAGTGCAGTGTTGAACGATAGTTTTTCAAAAGACAGTGTGGAATCCTGGGATTCTGTTCACCAACTGAATATAATCGCATTGCTGGAAGAGTCCTTTGACGTAATGTTTGACCCGGAGGATATCATGGAGTTTACTTCCTATGGAAAGGGACGTGAAATCTTGAAAAAATACGAAGTCGAACTTTAAGGGTCAAGGTAATGGCAAGATGGGAAATTAAGAATGTCGGCATGAAGGGAGTGGCAATGGCTGTTCCGGAGAATGTGGTAAAAACTTCCGAACTGGGACTTCTTTCCCAAGAGGAAGCTGATGTATTTGACAATACAGTCGGTATAAAAGAAAGGCATATCGCTCCGGACACAATGTGTGCCTCGGATATGTGCCAGGCTGCCGCTGAGAAACTGCTTGAAGAGCTGGGTTGGGAGAAGGACAGCATTGATGTATTGCTGTTTGAGTCTGTTACGGGTGATTATCGTACTCCTCCTACTTCCTGCATATTGCAAGACAGGCTTGGCTTGTCGGAAAATTGTTTCTGTATGGATATTCCGATGGGGTGTTGCGGGTGCATGTATGCTATAACGGTTGCCGGTAATCTGTTGACGGCAGGTAATGTAAAACGTGCCTTGTTGCTTGTAGGTGATACGGCTTTGCGGATGGGGTCCATGAAAGACAAAAGCCGTGTACCTTTATTCGGTGACTGCGGTACAGCCATAGCTTTGGAATATGATGAGACTGCCAGTGATATTGTGGTTGATTTTCATACTTATGGCAAGGGATATGAAGCTTTGATGACCCCTCATGGTGGTTTCCGCCATCCGGCTACACCTGCTTCCTTTGAATATGAAGATTTTGGCAATGGCATTGTGCGTGCTCCCATTCATACATTGATAAATGGAATGAATGTCTTTTCTTTCGCGATATCCCGTCCTCCTAAATCCGTCGAGGCCTTTTTGGATGATTATAAAATTAATCGTGAAACGGATATAGACTATTTCTTGATTCACCAGGCGAACAAGATGATTGTGGATCGTATTGTGAAGAAGTTGAAGTTGCCCAAAGAGAAGGTTCCTTATAACCTGGAGGAGTTTGGAAACTTGGGTGGAGCTTCTATTCCTTCATTAATGGTGAGCCGCTTGCGTGAACGGCTGATGCAGGAAGAGACTACCTTGTTGATGTCCTCTTTTGGGCTTGGATTAAGCTGGGGGACAATGTGGATGAAGACGAAACCTATGGTGATACCTAAAATGCAGATTCTAAAATGGGAAAGGACAAATTATCTTATAGACAAAGAATAAGTAGATTAGTTAGTTTGACTTATAGTTTTTATTTGCGGAAAGTACGGAGAATTGACTTAGGAACTAATTGCCAGATATCTTGGAGAGCTACAATTGATAGAGCTAATCCTAAAGGTGTGCATATTGGCGATAATAGTAGGGTGGCTTTGGAAGCTTTGATTATAGCTCATGATTATTCTAGAGGGAAAAACATGTGGTGTGATACATATATTGGGCATCATTGTGTTATTGGAGGACGTGCAATAATATTACCAGGAGTATCATTGGGAAATCATGTTTTTGTAGGAGCCGGTTCTGTCGTAACTAAAAGTTTTCCCGATCATTGTTTAATAGCTGGAAACCCTGCACGAATTATAAAAAAAGGAATTGTAATTAGTGATAATACACAAATAATAGATGCGGGGTATCGTATAAAGAAAGAGAACTCTTTTGATCAATGAAATTGTAGGCTTATGTATAAAAGAGGATTAAAGCCTGGGTTAGACTTTGTAATTGTTTTTATAGCTCTGTTGGTTATCTGGCCCATATTACTTCTTCTGATAATTTTCCTCCATTTCACCAATAAGGGTGCCGGTGTCTTTTTCACCCAGGATCGCTCCGGAAAAAATGCTCGAATATTCAAAGCCATAAAGTTTAAGACAATGACAGATGAGCGGGATTCAGAGGGAAATTTGTTGCCAGATGCTGAACGTTTGACAAAGATTGGGAAAATAGTCCGTTCTTTTTCCATAGATGAATTACCACAACTAATAAATGTATTAAAGGGGGATATGGCATTAGTTGGTCCCCGTCCTTTATTGCCGAAGTATCTTCCTTTATATTCGGAGGAACAGTTCCGTCGTCATGAAGTCCGTCCGGGAATTACGGGGTGGGCACAGGTAAACGGGCGGAATGATATCAGTTGGAAACGTAAGTTTGAACTGGATGTGTGGTACGTGGATCATATTTCTTTCTGGTTGGACGTGAAGATTATTATGCTAACCATAAAGAAAGTGTTCGTTAGGGAAGGGATCAATAAGGAAGGTAATGCTACCACTGAGGCTTTCAACGGTCATAACTGAAATGAACATCCATCAGATTGTCAATTCTGTTTTCACCTCCAATGCTTATATACTGTCTGTTGAGGGGAAAGATGGGCATGTATTGATAGATATTGGGGATATTGCTCCTATAAAGCTGTGTGTTCAGGAAAAGTGCGGAACGGTACAAGCCTTGTTTCTGACTCATACTCATTACGACCATATTTATGGTATAAAAGATTTATTACGATTGTATCCTGATTGCACAGTTTACACTTCCTCTTTCGGTAAGGAGGCTTTAGGTTCGGATAAACTTAATTTTTCCCGTTATCACAATGATCCTGTAATATGGATGGGAGATAATGTGACGGTTTTACATGAGAATGATAAAGTGGAAATATTTCCGGGAATTTTCGTGGAAGTGTTTGAAACTCCCGGACATGATAAAAGCTGCCTTACCTATAAAGTCGAGAACAATGTTTTCTCGGGTGATTCATATATCCCGGGTGTTAAAGTCATTGCCTCATTCCCTAATAGCGATAGGGAAGATGCACGGATCTCGAAAGAACGTATCATGGAATTAACAAAAGATTGCAGTCTGTATCCCGGTCATGGAAACATTTATGAGTAAATTATCCCGATATCAGGAAAAGATTTATAAAGCCGTTTCCTTTCTTTTTATTCCCCACTATGTGAGGAATCCGGAGTCTGATCATTAAATAATCACATATATATTTATGGATAAAACTATTTATCTCTGCCTTGCCCATATGAGCGAGGAGGGTATTGAACAGAAATATGTAAAAGAAGCCTTCGATACGAACTGGGTGGTTCCTCTTGGTCCTAATGTGAATGCTTTTGAAGAGGATTTGAAACGTTTTGTAGGCGAAGGCAAGGAAGTGGTGGCACTTTCGGCCGGTACGGCGGCAGTACATTTGGCTCTGTTGGCTTGCGGAGTGGGACAGGGTGACGAAGTGATTGTACAAAGCTTCACATTCTGTGCGTCTTCGCATCCGGTCACTTATCTGGGGGCTGTTCCGGTATTTGTGGATTCTGAGAAAGAAACTTGGAACATGTCTCCGGAACTGTTGGAAGAAGCCATCAAGGACCGCATTGCCAAGACTGGAAAAAAGCCAAAAGCTATTGTTCCTGTGGCATTGTACGGCATGCCCTATGACTGTACACGTATCATGGAGATAGCCGATAGGTATGCTATTCCAGTGGTGGAAGATGCTGCCGAAGGTTTTGGCTCCCGTTTTAAGGGACAGGTACTGGGGACGTTCGGCAAGTTCGGGGTGCTGAGCTTTAACGGTAACAAGATGATTACTACCAGTGGCGGTGGTGCGTTGATTTGTAAAGATGCCGAAAGCAAGAATCAAATCATGTGGTATGCCACGCAGGCTCGTGAGGCTTATCCTTATTACCAGCATGAGGCGATAGGGTATAACTATCGCATGAGTAATATATGTGCAGGTATTGGTCGTGGTCAAATGACCGTTGCCGATAAGCATATTGCACATCACCGACATGTGCAGGCTCTCTATAAGGAACTGCTTAAGGATGTGGAGGGGGTATTGCTGCATGAAGCTCCTTCGGCTGATTATGACTCTAATTTCTGGCTTTGTACAATCACTCTGGATTCTTCACTTCGCATCAAAGGGCAGGAAAATGCTTATAAGGATGTTGTCAGGACTGCCGTAGGTGGTGCTGCAGGTGTGATTCATGCCGTAGATTGTGCTACAACAGATTGCCAGCCCAACGAGAATGTGGAGGCTTTGCGTGCTTTTATGCTTGGCAAAAAAATAGAGGCACGTCCGGTTTGGAAACCGATGCACAAGCAGCCGGTCTATAAGGATGCTCCGGCTTATATCAATGGGGTATCCGAAGCTATTTTTAAAATCGGTATGTGCCTTCCTGCCGGGCCGTGGGTGACTGATGAAGATGTATATTATATCGTGGAGTGTATAAAAGAGGCCATAGTAAAATAATAGATGAAAATACTGCTTTTTTAACTACGACCTTGACAACGCTGTCGGTTGCCAATACGTTTGTCAATGCGGATTTCATCTATACCGTTGTCTGTTCCGTTCTAGTCTTCTGCTTCTTCAATTTCTGCAAGCGTGCCAAATATTCACCGCCTGATGCTTCATGAGAATATCGGACTACCGCATCGCAAACATCTTATCAGATTATGGCGAATGAGCTGAAGATTCCCCATGTCATAGTATCTTCGACCTATATGGCAGTACAGGCAATCATCATCGTAGGATATCTTGATTAAGTTGGCTTGCCTAATCTGTCAGCTTGTAAATCAATACTTTATGAACTTATCTCAGAAAACAGCTTCAGCGAGGCTGTTTTCTTTGTTTACAGGCAAATATATCCTCACCTTTGCATTGTTGATCAACAAAACGAGATTAAAAACCATGTTGAATTAAAAATGTAAAAAGGAGAAAGAAACTATGCCTTTATTTTATTATGCAAGACAGTCGTCTCTGGCGACAAAAGAGGGTGCCAAACTTTGGCATCTGAGTTTGAAGAAAGTGGGAAGAGCCGTGGATGCACAACAGCTGGCTGAGGTGATTGCCGAGAAGTCTTCCCTGACTCCGGGTGACGTACATAATGTAATCCGTAACCTGATGACGGTAATGAGGAGCCAGTTGCTGAACAGCCGTACGGTGCGTCTGGATGGCTTAGGCACATTCACCATGAAGGCCCGTACGCGAGGTAAAGGAGTGGTCAAATTTGAAGACGTGAATCCCAATCAGGTGACTGCTCTACGCTGCCAGTTTACTCCGGAATATACGCGCCCGGCTGCCATCGGCACTACGCGTGCCCTGCTCCAGGGTGTGGAGTTTGAGAAATGGACGGGAGTGGTGACTGACGGTAAGGATGATGCCGGTGATGGTGGTAATTCCGGTGGCGGTTCCGACGGTGACCAGGGAGAGAACCCGTTAGGATAAGATGTATTTACTAATTTTGAAAGATTAAAACTATGAAAAAGAACGTTTGGGACAAGATTTTGAAGGTAGTGATAGCTGTTGCTTCCGCCATATTGGGAGCTTTAGGCGCCAATGCAATGAATGTATAAATTGTAGATTTATATAGAATATTAGGAGAAAGGCGGTGAAGGAAAAGCACTTCATCGCCTTTTTGTTATTTTCTTCATTTATAATTCCCTGCCAACCAAAAAATCTTATTACCTTTGCAAGTCACTTTTGGAAACAATAAAAATATAATGATATGAATATCTCTTATAATTGGTTGAAAGAGTATGTCGATTTCGATTTGACACCGGATGAAGTTGCTGCGGCACTGACCTCCATCGGACTGGAAACGGGAAGTGTGGAAGAGGTGCAAACCATTAAAGGCGGACTGGAAGGACTGGTCATCGGCGAAGTGCTGACATGCGAAGCTCATCCTAACTCAGACCATATGCACATCACTACGGTGAACCTGGGACAAGGTGAACCCGTGCAGATTGTATGCGGCGCTCCGAATGTAGCTGCCGGACAGAAAGTGGTAGTAGCCACGTTGGGTACAAAACTGTATGACGGTGACGAATGCTTTACCATCAAGAAATCAAAACTTCGTGGCGTGGAATCTGTCGGCATGATTTGTGCTGAGGATGAAATCGGTATCGGTACAGACCACGCGGGCATCATCGTACTGCCGGAGACAGCTGTTCCGGGTACGCTTGCCAAGGACTACTATAACATCAAGAGCGATTACGTGCTGGAAGTGGACATCACTCCCAACCGTGCCGATGCTTGCTCACATTATGGGGTGGCACGTGACTTGTATGCCTACTTGATACAGAACGGTAAGCCGGCTACTTTAAAGAAACCTTCGGTAGACGCTTTTGCGGTAGAAAATCACGATTTGGATATTAAAGTAACTGTAGAGAACAGCGAGGCATGTCCCCGATATGCCGGCGTTACGGTGAAAGGGGTTACAGTGAAAGAAAGCCCCGAATGGTTGCAGAACAAGTTGCGTATTATCGGTCTGCGTCCTATCAATAATGTGGTGGATATTACCAACTATATAGTCCATGCTTTCGGCCAGCCGCTGCACTGCTTCGATGCAGATAAGATTAAAGGCGGTGAGGTGATTGTAAAGACCATGCCGGAAGGTACTCCGTTTGTAACTCTTGATGGCGTGGAGCGTAAATTGAACGAACGCGACCTGATGATTTGCAACAAGGAAGAGGCGATGTGTATTGCCGGTGTGTTCGGCGGTCTGGATTCCGGTTCTACGGAAACCACCAAGGATGTGTTCCTTGAAAGTGCCTACTTCCATCCCACATGGGTGCGCAAGACAGCCCGTCGTCATGGATTGAACACAGATGCTTCTTTCCGTTTTGAAAGAGGTATTGACCCGAATGCCACTATTTACTGCCTGAAGCTGGCTGCTTTGATGGTAAAGGAACTTGCCGGAGGTACCATTTCTTCTGAAATAAAAGATGTGTGCGCCGCTCCTGCCAAGGATTTCCGTGTGGAACTTGCCTATGAGAAAGTGAACTCACTGATTGGCAAAGTTATTCCGGTGGATACCATCAAGAGCATCGTGACAAGTCTGGAAATGAAGATTGTAGACGAGACAGCCGAAGGGCTTACACTGGATGTTCCTCCTTACCGTGTGGACGTGCAGCGCGATTGCGATGTAATAGAGGATATCCTGCGTATCTACGGATATAATAATGTGGAGATTCCGACTACCTTGAAGTCTTGTCTGACTACCAAGGGTGAATATGATAAATCCAACAAACTGCAGAACCTGGTTGCCGAGCAGCTGGTGGGCTGTGGTTTTAATGAGATTCTGAACAACTCGTTGACCCGTGCCGCTTACTATGACAACCTGGAGTCTTATCCGTCAAAGAATCTGGTAATGTTGCTGAATCCGTTGAGTGCAGACTTGAATGCCATGCGTCAGACACTGCTTTTCGGTGGATTGGAAAGCATCTCGCACAACGCCAACCGTAAGAATGCAGACCTGAAATTCTTTGAATTCGGTAATTGTTATCACTTCAACGAGGAAAAGAAGAATCCGGAGAAAGTGCTTGCCGCTTATTCCGAAGACTATCATCTTGGTTTGTGGGTGACTGGCAAGAGGGTGACCAACTCATGGGCTCATCCGGATGAGAACAGCTCGGTATATGAGCTGAAGGCATACGTTGAGAATGTTTTTGCCAGATTGGGGCTGCATATGCATGATCTGGTTGTCGGCAATCTGACTGATGACATCTATGCTGCCGGTTTATCCGTACAGACAAGGGGTGGAAAGCGGTTGGCTACTTTCGGTATTGTAACAAAGAAGCTGCTGAAGGCATTCGATATTGACAACGAGGTTTACTATGCCGATTTCAACTGGAAAGAATTGCTGAAGGCTATCCGCAATGTGAAGGTGAGCTATACGGAAATCTCCAAGTTCCCTGCCGTGAAACGCGACTTGGCGTTACTGCTCGACAAGAAAGTGCAGTTTGCGGAAATCGAGAAGATTGCCTACGAGACGGAGAAAAAGCTGCTGAAGGAGGTTTCTCTCTTCGACGTTTACGAGGGTAAGAATCTGGAAGTCGGTAAGAAGAGTTACGCGGTGAGCTTCCTGCTGCAGGATGAGAATGCCACGTTGAACGATAAGCAGATTGACAAGATTATGTCCAAACTAGTGAAGAACCTGGAGGACAAGTTGAATGCCAAGCTGCGTTGATTCATTATTCAGAATTTATAATTCATAATTTAAAATACAGTTCCAATGGGAAGAGCGTTTGAATATAGAAAAGCTGCCAAATTGAAAAGATGGGGTCACATGGCAAAGACCTTTACAAGACTGGGTAAACAAATTGCTATTGCGGTGAAGGCCGGTGGTCCGGAGCCGGAAAACAACCCGACACTGCGTTCGGTTATCGCTACTTGTAAGCGTGAAAACATGCCGAAGGATAATATTGAACGTGCTATCAAAAATGCGATGGGTAAGGACCAGAGCGACTATAAGGGTATGACTTATGAAGGATACGGTCCTCACGGTGTAGCTGTTTTTGTGGATACGCTGACTGATAATACTACCCGTACAGTAGCCGATGTGCGTTCCGTGTTCAACAAGTTCGGCGGTAACTTGGGAACAATGGGTTCACTGGCTTTCTTGTTTGACCACAAGTGCGTGTTCACTTTCAAGAAGAAAGACGGTATCGATATGGAAGAACTCATTCTTGACTTGATAGACTATGACGTAGAGGAAGACTACGAAGAGGATGAAGAAGAAGGTACTATCACTATTTATGGTGATCCGAAAAGCTATGCAGCTATCCAGAAACATTTGGAAGAGTGCGGTTTTGAAGATGTCGGCGGTGAGTTTACCTATATCCCGAACGATATGAAGGATGTGACTCCCGAGCAACGTGAAACCATCGACAAGATGATAGAGCGTCTCGAAGAGTTTGATGATGTACAGACGGTTTATACTAACATGAAACCGGAAGAAGGCGGAGAATAATGACATATACATACAAGACGCAAGGTACGTGTAGCAGTAACATCGAACTGAATGTGGAAGATGGTATTGTGAAAGAAGTGGCATTTTGGGGTGGATGTAATGGAAACCTGCAAGGACTTTCACGTTTGGTGAAAGGCATGCCGGTAGATGCGGTGATTGCCCGTTTGGAAGGAATTCGCTGCGGAAGACGTTCCACTTCCTGCCCCGACCAATTGTGCAAGGCATTGCACGAGATGGGGTATTGAGCCTACTGCCTGAAAGAATGGATGAGAGCCCTTGACATTGAAAGATGCCAGGGGCTTTTTTTGAACCTAACATGGAGGTATTTGTTATTATTTGAGTATTTTTACGCTCTTAATTGAACAGACACAATGAAGAATATTTTTAAAGACTTGAAACGGAGAGACCACAAACGCTATCTGGGCGGTCTGGACGTTTTTAAATATATAGGTCCCGGACTGCTGGTGACTGTGGGCTTTATTGACCCGGGGAACTGGGCATCTAATTTTGCGGCAGGGTCTGAATTTGGCTATTCATTGCTGTGGGTCGTGACTTTATCCACTATCATGCTGATTGTATTGCAGCATAATGTGGCGCATCTTGGCATTGTAACCGGCTTGTGCTTGTCCGAAGCCGCTACCAAATATACTCCTTCCTGGGTGTCGCGTCCCATATTGGGTACAGCAGTGCTGGCTTCCATCTCGACTTCGCTGGCAGAGATATTGGGAGGTGCCATCGCTTTGCAGATGCTGTTTGACATTCCCATCATATGGGGCTCTATCTTGACTACCGTATTTGTAGTCGTCATGCTTTTCACTAATTCCTACAAGAAGATAGAACGTTCCATCATTGCTTTTGTTTCGGTCATCGGGCTCTCCTTTATCTATGAGCTGTTTCTGGTGAAGATAGATTGGCCGCTGGCCGCACAAGGGTGGGTGACACCTTCGTTCCCGCATGGGAGCATGCTGATTATCATGAGTGTGCTCGGTGCGGTGGTGATGCCGCATAATCTGTTTCTGCACTCGGAAGTGATACAGAGCCATGAATATAATAAGAAAGATGATGCATCCATCCGTAAGGTGTTGAAATATGAATTGTTCGACACGCTGTTCTCTATGATTGTGGGATGGGCCATCAACAGTGCCATGATACTGCTGGCTGCGGCAACTTTCTTTAAAAGCGGTATTCAGGTGGAAGAGTTGCAGCAGGCCAAATCCTTGCTGGAGCCGTTGCTGGGAAACAGTGCTGCCGTGGTTTTTGCATTGGCATTACTGATGGCGGGTATATCTTCCACGATAACCAGCGGTATGGCGGCAGGTTCTATCTTTGCCGGTATTTTCGGAGAATCCTATCATATCAAAGACAGTCACTCGCAGGTGGGTGTGATTCTGTCATTGGGTATTGCACTGCTGCTGATTTTCTTTATCGGAGACCCGTTCAAAGGACTGCTGATTTCACAGATGATACTGAGCATCCAGCTGCCGTTTACGGTTTTCCTGCAAGTAGGACTGACTTCTTCGCGCAAAGTGATGGGGCAGTATGTAAACAGCAAATGGAGTACATTTGTACTTTATGCCATTGCTGCGGTGGTCACTGTGCTGAATATCATGCTGCTGGTATCCGAGTTGACATCTTGAATAATTCATTTTTAAGAAATCAAATAAGTAGTATGAAGATTATTACATATAACGTAAATGGGCTACGGGCTGCCGTGACAAAAGGTTTTCCCGAGTGGCTGGCACAAGAGCAGCCGGATGTGCTTTGTTTGCAGGAAACAAAGCTGCAACCGGAACAGTATCCGGCAGAGGCGCTGGATGCTTTGGGGTATAAGCATTACCTGTATTCTGCACAGAAGAAGGGGTATAGCGGAGTCGCTATTTTGAGCAAGCAAGAACCGGACCATGTGGAATATGGTATGGGTATTGAAGAATACGATAACGAAGGGCGCTTTATCCGTGCCGACTTCGGCGATGTGTCCGTTGTGAGTGTTTATCATCCTTCCGGTACCAGCGGTGATGAACGCCAGGCCTTCAAGATGGTCTGGTTGGAGAAATTCCAGGAATATGTATTGGAGCTGGAACGTACGCGTCCTAAACTCATTCTTTGCGGCGATTATAATATCTGCCATGAGGCAATAGACATTCACGACCCTATCAGGAATGCCACTAACAGTGGCTTCCTGCCTGAAGAGCGGGAGTGGATGACGCGCTTTCTCAATGCGGGATTCATAGATTCCTTCCGTTGGCTTCATCCCGACAAGCAGGAATATACGTGGTGGAGCTATCGCTTTAATTCACGTGCCAAGAACAAAGGGTGGCGCATTGATTATTGCATGGTGAGTGAACCGGTGCGCCCGATGTTGAAGGAGGCGAGAATATTGGGTGACGTTGTTCATTCGGACCATTGTCCGATGTTGTTGGAAATTACAGAATAATGATGATGGAAACAAAAGACAGAATAGAAAAAGCTGTGGAGCTTTTCAAGAGTGGCTATAACTGCTCGCAGTCGGTAGTGGGAGCTTTTGCAGATATGTATGGCTTTACAGAAGAGCAGGCTTTCCGGATGTCCGCCTCTTTTGGTGGTGGCATAGGTCGTATGAGGCAGACATGCGGTGCTGCATGCGGCATGTTCCTATTGGCCGGATTGGAAAAAGGAGCTGTGGAAGGCAAGGACCGTGAAGGTAAGGCGGCAAACTATGCGTTGGTGCAGGAGCTGGCTGCTGAATTCAAGAAACGAAATGGCTCTTTGATATGTGCTGAATTGTTGGGGTTGAGAAAACCGGAAGGTTCGTCCGTTCCGGAAGCCCGTACCGAGCAGTATTATGCTAAACGCCCGTGTGCCAAGATGGTAGAGGTAGCTGCCCAAATTTGGACCGAATACCTGGAAAAAACGTCCTCAAAGTAAGAAAAAAGAACTTTTTTACCCCTTAGTAAGAAAAAAAGTGCCTAATAACGTGTTGTATAACATAAATATACCTATCTTTGCAGCGATATAAAAACACCGACATCTCTATCTTTGGAGATGAGGATAACGTTTAACTAAAAGCAAATAGAAATGTTAAAAGAAAAAGCTGGTAATGTTGCAGGACAGATTTGGACTGCACTGAATGGCACAGATGGCTTGACTCACAAGCAAATCAAGAAAGCAACTAAACTGATTGACAAGGACTTCTTCCTGGGATTGGGCTGGTTGTTAAGAGAAGACAAGGTTTCTACTTCTGAAGTGGAAGGCGAATTGTTTGTAAAGCTGAACTAAGCGAGGAATTGATTGGAATGTTATAAAAAGATGCGTTGGTACATGAATATGTTATCAACGCATTTTTTTTATTTGCTCTGTTTTCACTATCTTTGCGCACCCAATTAATAGATAGTTATTGACAATGAAGAATATACGAAATTTTTGCATTATTGCCCATATCGACCACGGTAAATCAACTTTGGCAGACCGTCTGCTGGAATTTACCAATACTATACAAGTTACTAACGGACAGATGCTGGATGACATGGACCTTGAGAAGGAAAGAGGTATCACCATCAAGAGCCATGCCATACAAATGGAGTATACCTATAAAGGTGAAAAGTATATTCTGAACTTGATAGACACTCCGGGACACGTGGACTTCTCGTACGAGGTGTCACGTTCCATCGCCGCTTGTGAAGGAGCCTTGCTTATTGTAGATGCTTCGCAAGGAGTGCAGGCGCAGACCATTTCAAACCTCTATATGGCGATTGAGCATGATTTGGAGATTATCCCCGTCATCAACAAATGTGACATGGCAAGCGCCATGCCCGAGGAAGTGGAGGACGAAATCGTTGAACTGTTGGGTTGCAAGCGTGATGAAATTATCCGTGCTTCCGGCAAAACAGGCATGGGAGTGGAAGAGATTCTGGCTGCGGTCATTGAGCGTATCCCTCATCCAGAGGGTGACGAGGAAGCTCCGTTGCAGGCGTTGATTTTCGATTCTGTCTTCAATTCTTTTCGTGGTATCATTGCATATTTCAAGATAGTGAACGGTGTGATTCGTAAAGGGGATAAAGTGAAATTCTTCAATACAGGCAAGGAATATGATGCGGATGAAATCGGAGTGCTCAAAATGGAAATGATGCCACGTCCGGAGTTGCGTACGGGGGATGTGGGCTATATCATCTCGGGTATCAAAACCTCGAAGGAAGTGAAAGTGGGTGATACGATTACGCATATTGCCCGTCCTTGCGAAGAGGCTATCGCCGGTTTTGAGGAGGTAAAGCCGATGGTTTTTGCCGGTGTGTACCCCATCGAGGCAGAAGATTTCGAGGACTTGCGTTCTTCTTTGGAGAAGCTGCAGTTGAATGATGCTTCGCTGACTTTCCAGCCTGAGTCCTCATTGGCTTTGGGCTTTGGTTTCCGTTGCGGTTTCCTTGGGCTGCTCCATATGGAGATTGTGCAGGAACGCCTTGACCGCGAATTTGACATGAACGTTATCACCACCGTGCCCAACGTTTCCTACAATATCTATGACAAGCAGGGAAATATGACCGAAGTGCATAACCCCGGCAGCATGCCCGACCCTACTATGATAGACCGTATTGAGGAGCCCTATATCCGTGCCTCGGTGATTACCACCACTGATTACATCGGCCCTATCATGACTCTTTGTCTGGGCAAGCGTGGCGAGCTGGTGAAGCAGGAATATATTTCAGGTAACCGTGTAGAAATATACTATGACATGCCTCTTGGCGAAATAGTTATCGATTTCTATGATAAATTGAAGAGTATCTCTAAGGGATATGCCTCTTTTGACTATCATTCCAACGGTTTTCGTCCTTCCAAACTGGTGAAGCTGGATATTTTGCTGAACGGTGAGCCGGTGGATGCTCTTTCTACCTTGACACACTTTGACAATGCCTACGAATTGGGACGCCGGATGTGCGAGAAGTTGAAAGACCTGATTCCGAGACAGCAGTTCGATATCGCCATTCAGGCTGCTATCGGTGCCAAGATTATTTCCCGGGAAACGATTAAGGCTGTGCGTAAGGACGTAACGGCCAAATGTTATGGAGGTGACGTGAGCCGTAAACGAAAATTGCTTGAGAAACAGAAGAGAGGTAAGAAGCGTATGAAACAGATTGGTAATGTGGAGGTACCTCAGAAAGCGTTCCTGGCAGTCTTGAAGCTGGATTGATGTCGAAAGGATGAAATCTTAAATCAAATATACTTCTTTATGATTATTTTACGTACTGTGAAAAACTTCTCGTCGCTGAATATAGCGGCGAGCATCTTGCTGTTTTTGATGGCTATTTTGGCGGCCGTTATTGCTAATTCGCCGATGGCTCCGTTGTATCAGGGCTTTCTTTTGCAGGAACTACATCTGCGCATCGGAGACTTTAATTTGTTCTCCCATGGCGGTCATCCGTTGAAAATGATTGAGTTTATAAACGACTGCTTGATGACTGTTTTCTTTCTGGCTGTGGGGTTGGAGATAAAGCGGGAACTGCTGGTGGGTGAACTTTCTTCCTTTCGTAAGGCCTCTTTACCCTTTGTAGCGGCATGTGGCGGTATGCTGGTGCCGGTCATTGTCTATTCACTTTTGGTCGTTCAGGGTACTCCGGAAACGCGCGGTATGGCTATACCGATGGCTACGGATATTGCTTTTTCATTGGGTGTACTCAGTCTGCTGGGTAAACGGGTGCCTTTGAGTCTGAAAATTTTCCTGACGGCATTTGCTGTGGTCGATGATATTGGCGGCATTCTGGTTATTGCCATTTTCTATAGTTCCGAAGTGGCATACGGATATCTTATTGTAGCTGCTGTCCTTTATTTCTTCCTTTACTATATGGGGAAATTCGGTATGACACAGAAGATATTCTTCCTGCTTATCGGGGTAATTATTTGGTATTTGTTCCTTCAGTCGGGCATTCACAGCACTATTTCCGGAGTGATACTGGCCTTTGTAATACCGGCCCGTCCCCGTTTGGATGCCGGGAAATACATTAAACGCATCCGCGACATTATCGGTGATTTTCCGGTTACCAAATCAGATAATATTATATTGACCAATGAGCAGATTGCCACTCTAAAACAAGTGGAGCGCGCTTCTGATCATGTAATTAGTCCTTTGCAATCCCTGGAAGACAATTTGCATGGTGCGGTAAACTTTGTGATACTGCCGCTCTTTGCCTTTGCCAATGCCGGTGTGGTGTTCAGTGGAGGCGGTGGCGTTGTTGGAGCTGTTAGTATAGCGGTGGCTGCAGGATTGCTTCTTGGCAAGTTTATCGGTATTTTTCTGTTTACCTGGCTGGCGGTCAAGAGTGGTTTGTCCTCAATGCCTCCGGGAATGAATTGGAGAAGTGTTGCCGGAGTATCCTTGTTGGGGGGTATTGGCTTTACGGTATCTTTATTTATTGCCAACCTTTCTTTTGCAGGAGAATATCCGGATCTGCTGAACCAGGCGAAGTTTGGTGTATTGCTGGGAACGATTGTTGCCGGTATGTTGGGATATATGGTACTGAATGCGGTGTTGCCGAAGGTTAAGAACAAATAGATCTCCACTTTGGAATACTGGACGAAGAATCGGTTCTTTAGGGATATTCGGTAAATCCTCTGAAAGATAAGTTGGGATGTGTCAATGATTTAAGAAAACGTATTCTTTGTTACAGAAACAGAAGAAATAGTCCATTATTCTTAAAAAACATTCGTATCTTTGCTGATACAAGTCGAAAAGGACCTTCCGGATATGAAGCACATAAAGGCAGTTGCCGGATACATATTGATTCTTTCTCTCTGCCTCGTGTGTGCACACCCTGCCCATGCGGAGACACGGCGTATTGCGCTGATACACTCTTTCGAGCCGGGCTATCCGCCTGCTGCGAAGGCTCTGGAACTGTTGCAAAAAGAGTTCAGCCTTCTCGGCTTGGACTGCGATGTACGCGAATACTATCTGGACTGCGACCGCTACATGGAGGAGGCAGAAAACCTCCGTATGGCCGGTTTCGTGGACGACCTCTCTGCCTGGGGAGCCGAGTTGATAGCCGTGCTCGACGACCAGGCTGCCTATGCGCTGATGGCATGCAGACACCCGTTGGCGCATGAAATACCCGTTGTGTTCAGCGGTGTGAACTATCCCAACATATCTCTGCTCCTGCAATACCCCAACATCACGGGCTATGCCGACACGCCCGATTACTTGCGTACCATACGCATGATAGAGAGTATCATGGGAAAGTCGCGCATCTGCCTGATGAACGGACAAGTGTTTCTGGACCGCAAGATATGGCATGCGTTGAATGAGCAGTGTCGTGGGCAGGGGTTCGCCATCGTGACCTCTACCGAGGGTGCTTACTTTGCCGGTTCCTCCTATCACCGTGTGCGCGAGAGGGAGACTATCAGCCCTATACTGAAACGGCAGAACATAGACGTGTTGCTGGACACCACGAAGATTGTGCGCATGACGAGCGACTCCATAGCGATACGCCATCTGATGTGGCTGGGACGCGGCGACAATACGTTGCTGCTCTACACCAAGCGAGACTATACCACCAAGCGTGTGGGCATGCTCTTCGACAATCCCACGTTTCAGACCATCAACGAGGGCTTCGGCTTTGCCGACTACTTGCTGGGAGGATATTTCACTCCACTGGAAAGCCAGATAAGATACATGGCGACCGGTATCAAGGAACGCCTCGAAGGGCGGATGCCCCGGCAGCAGGTGACGGAATGCGCCAAGCAGTACGTGCTGAACTGGCATGTGCTGCAGAAGTATGGCATCCCGCTCGAGAGCATTCCGGCAGAGTACACTGTGATGTATATCCCTTTTTCGGAGCGCTACCGCTATCCTATACTCATCGGTTCCATCTTGGGCGCAGTCTTCGTGCTGACGGTGATAGTCTTGCTCTCCTTCAGCCTGCTGCGCGAACGCAGGCGCAAGCGTGAGGCATTGCGAAACCTCCTCTACGAGCATGAGACCCTCTGCCTGGCCATCGAAGGAAATTCTACCTACGCCTGGCGACTGGAGGGAGATTCCGTGTCCTGCGACTCGCAGTTTTGCGAGCTTATTCATCATCGCCCCGGCCGTCTTCTGCTCGATGAAATCACTCCCTACATCCATCCCGACGACTTACCCGCCTTCCGCAAGAACATAGCGGCAAGGCATGAACGCACGCACCACAAGGGGCAGTATCGCTGTAACTTCACCGGTGAGTTCCAGTGGTGGGAGTTCAGCTACAATACCATCCACACCCCCGGACACGCACCCATCATAGCCGGATTGCTGCAGAATATCCAGGAACTGAAAGACCACGAGCAGGAGCTGATAGAATCCCGCGAGCTGGCGGAGCAGGCCGAACTGAAACAGTCGTTCCTCAACAACATGAGCCACGAGATCCGCACTCCGCTCAATGCCATTGTCGGCTTCTCGGATATGCTGGCCAATGAGCCGGAGTTTTCAAACGAAGAGCGGCAGGAGTTTGTGGACATTATCAACACCAATACCAAACTGCTGCTGAAGCTGGTGGGCGATGTGCTGGAACTGTCGCGCATCGAGTCGGGTAACCTCTCGTTCACCTTTCAGCGGGAGAGCGTGTGCCGGTTGCTCGATGACGTCTATCAGACGCATAGCCTGCTTATCCGGCCGCCGTTGCAGTTCCTCAAGGATTTCCCTCCCGAAGATGTGCAGGTGAATGTAGACCCCATGCGACTGACACAGGTACTCACCAACTTCCTGAACAATGCCAACAAGTTTACGAAAGGAGGCAGCATCCGGCTGGGGTATTGCTGTCCGTCCGGCATGAGCGAGGTACATCTTTATGTGGAAGACACCGGCATAGGCATTCCGCACAGCGAGCAGAAGATGATTTTCGAGCGTTTCTACAAGCGCAGCGAGTTTTCCCAAGGCGTCGGGCTGGGCTTGTCCATCTGTGTGCTCATTGTCGAAAAGATGGGAGGACGCATCGAACTCCAGTCCGAGGAAGGCCGTGGAAGCCGTTTCACAGTGGTACTGCCTTGTATTGAATAAATCCTTAAAAAATGTAATCGCGTTGTAATGCCTTTATATATAATTTTGCGTATCTTTGCCAATGTTTTAAGAAATATAACGTTTTAAGAAACTAATTTAAAAGACATTATGTTAAAGAGAGTAAGAATTATACTGACGGTGCTGCTGTTACTGGCCACCGTGGGTGTAGATGCGCAGGTCACCACAGCTTCTATGGCGGGTAAGGTGACGGATGCAAGTAATGAGCCCATTATTGGTGCCACTGTCCAGGCGGTGCACCAGCCTTCCGGTTCGCGCTACGGAACCGTGACCAATGTCGACGGACGCTATTCCATCCAGGGTATGCGCACCGGTGGTCCCTATCGGGTAGAGATTTCCTATATCGGCTATCAGACAGTTATTTATAAGGACATCACTCTCCAACTGGGCGAGGTGTATAACCTGAACGTAGAGATGAGCGAATCTTCCGAGCTGCTGAACGAAGTGATTGTGACGGCTGCCAAGACCAAGTTTACCGCCGAAAAGACGGGTGCCACTACCAACATCTCTTCTGCACAGATAACGCAGCTCCCTACCGTGAACCGCAGTATCAGCGACATCGCCCGCCTTTCTCCCTACGCCAACGGCATGAGCTTTGCCGGAGGTGACGGACGTTCCACGAACTTCACCATCGACGGTGCCAACTTCAACAACAACTTCGGACTGAGTTCCAACCTTCCCGGTGGCGGAAATCCCATCTCGATGGATGCCATCGAAGAAGTGCAGGTAGTTGTCGCCCCGTTCGACGTACGCCAGACGAACTTCATCGGCGGCGGCATCAATGCCATCACCAAGAGTGGTACGAACACATTCAGAGGTACTGCCTATACCTATTACCGCAACCAGGACATGCGCGGTAACCGCATCAACGGCGAGGACCTGGGAGCACGTTCCGATGAGTCCAAGACTACCTACGGCTTCACGCTGGGTGGTCCCATCATCAAGAACAAGTTGTTCTTCTTTGTGAACTACGAAAAAGAGAAGACTCCGGGAGAGGTTATAAAGTATCGCGCGCGCGAGGACGGTGAAGATGCGAAAGGTATGGTGTCCCGTACACTGAAGTCGGACATGGAGAAGGTGTACAACCATCTGAAGGACAAATACGGCTATGATGCAGGCTCCTACACCAATTTCCCTGCCGACGAGGAGAACACCAAGCTGCTGGCCCGCATCGACTGGAACATCACGGACCGCCATCGCTTGAGCCTCCGCTACAACAATACGAAGAATACGGCTTGGAATGCCCCGAACGGCAACTCTTCCGATACGGGATATCGCCTGAACAATACTTACCGCGTAGGTACACAGTCTATGGCGTTTGCCAACAGCATGTATTCCATGGACAACAAGGTGCAGTCTTGGGCGGCAGATTTGAACAGCCGCTTCACCGATAAGATTTCCAATCAGTTGCTGTTCACCTACACCAATATAGAGGACATGCGCGGCACCAATTCTTCTCCTTTCCCCTTCATCGACATCATGGCAGGCAAGGACGAGAATGGAAACCAGATTCTGGAACCGTACATGAGCGCCGGTTACGAGTTGTTCACCTACAACAACGGTGTGAAGAACAAGATTACGAACATTACCGATAACTTCACCTTCTTCACCGGTAACCACAAGCTGACGGCAGGTCTTAGCTATGAGCACCAGTTTGCCAACAACGCCTATATGCGTAACGGTACGGGATATTACCGCTATAACAGTCTGGAAGATTTCCTGAGTGGCGCAGCTCCCGAATCATTCGCTTTGACTTATGGCTTCAACGGTGTGGCCAACCCCAATGCTCAGGTTACCTTCAACCAGCTTGGTTTCTATGCCCAGGATGAATGGAACCTCGGCAACAGTCTGAAACTGACCTACGGTATCCGTTTCGACAACTTGATGTTCGACAACGACGACCTCCAGAGAAACGATGCCATCTATGAGCTTGACTTCGACGGGCAGCACATCGACACTGGCAAGTGGCCGGATTCCAGATGGCAGATTTCTCCCCGTATAGGTTTCGTTTGGGACGTGTTCAAGGACAAGTCGCTGAAAGTACGTGGAGGTACGGGTGTGTTTACCGGACGTCTGCCGTTGGTTTTCTTCACCAATATGCCGACCAATGCTTCTATGGTACAGAACTCCGTTACCTTTAAGACCCAATATGACAATGGAAAGGTGGTGGGCCATGATTCCCGTCTGGACCAGTTGGCAGGCGGCATGATTACGGACATGAACCAGATAATCGACAAGTTCAACCTCCCCACCACGATTGAGAAACACGTGGCGGGAAGCAAGATTTCCGGTGTGGCTCAGGACTTCAAGATGCCGCAGGTGTGGAAGTCGTCTATCGCGGTGGACTATCAGGTACCCGTATCTTTCCCCTTGACCGTGACGGGAGAGTTCATGTTCACGAAGAATGTGAATGCCGTTACCATCAACAACATCAATATCAAGAACCCCGACGAATGGAAGTACAATAAGCTGACCACCGTCAAGGGCGCTGATGGAAAAGACGTGACAACTACGGAACTGCTGCATACGGGTATGCAACGTTTCAATGGTGCGGATAACCGTATGGTGTACTCTTATTCTCTTTATGACAACCCCGACAAGAATGTGAAATATGCAGGCGACTTCGTGCATTACAATGGCAAGAATGCCGTGGTACTCGACAATACATCCAAAGGCTACGGCTATACGGCAAACATCACGGTGAATGCCCAGCCGGTGGACGACCTGATGCTGATGCTGGCCTATACGCACACGGAGTCCAAAGAAGTTTCCGGTCTTCCGGGCAGCGACCCCATCTCTACTTGGCAGGGACTGAACACGATTGACGGTTCCAATTATGTGGATGCACAACGTTCACAGTATGTGGTTCCCGACAAGGTGATTGCTTCTGTGGGCTACTACATTCCCTTCAGACACAAAGGCCTGCTTCGCGGCACACACCTGAATCTGTTCTATTCCGGTTATTCTTCCGGTGGTTACAGCTTTTGCTACACCAACGACATGAACGGCGACGGCATCAACAACGACCTGATGTATATTCCGAAGGATGATAGTGAAATCAACTTCAAGACAGAGGAAGACCGCGTTGCTTTCTGGAAATTCGTAGAGCAGGATTCGTACCTGAAGAATCACAAAGGACAGTATGCTGAGGCTTATGCCGCTCGCGCTCCGTGGGTACACCGTTTCGATTTCCGTCTGCTGGAGGACTTCGAATTCAAGATTGGCAAGACTAAGCATTGCTTCCAGTTGAGTTTCGACATCATGAACGTGGGTAACCTCATCAACTCCAAATGGGGTATCTCCAAGACCAACACCGTTTCCAACAGCAACCGAATCCTGAAGTATGAAGGGGTGAAGAGCGCCACTGACCTGACTCCGGTATTCTCCATGTATAAGGTGAACGGTGAATATCCTACCAAGACTTACGACACCTATCAGAACTACAGCGAATGCTGGAAACTGCAAGTCGGTATCCGTTACGTGTTCAACTAATCGGGTGCAGATAACCTCCGTTGAATGGCGGAATATGATAAGGCAAGGGCTGTTCCGGGATTTCCGGGACAGCCCTTATTGTTTTTGGCTTTCTTTACTTTATTGTATTTCAACCTCCATAATCACTGGATTGTGGTCGCTGCACAAATCCAGGTCTGGAGAGTAGTATGCAATACCCTTCAGGCTGGGGGAGTGGAAGATGTAGTCAATACGCAACATGCGTTTGGCATAGCGGTAGGTGTACATGTATCCGTTTCCGGCAGTGCGGAATCCGTCTTTGAGGGTTTTCCTCAAATGATGGTAGGTGTAGGAGGAAGGTATTGAGTTGAAGTCGCCGCATAGCAGCACGGGATAGGGGCTGGTCTTAGCGTAGTGGCTGATGACGTAAGTCTGCGTGGCCCGCTTCATGAAGTTTTCGTGCAGGGTGCCTGCGGCATCTTTGGCTGCCTGGACTTCGCGGCGGGTGTCGTCGGTGGCCAGCTCGCGTTCCCACTTCCTGCGCTTCTGGCTAACGCTGGTGGTCTGCAGGTGGTTGTTTATCAGACGTATGGTATCCGTACCCATCACTACATCGCACATCATGCTACAGTTGGAGCTGTGCTGGTAAGTGATGAAACGGTGGTTCGCCAATGGATAGCGGCTGAATACGGCGATAGGCAGTACGCCCTTGACGGAGTCTTCAGAAGGGATGAGCGCGTGTGACCAATGCGAGAGTACGCGCCGTATGCTGTCTGTGGGGAAGTCACTGTTGTCTCCGAACTCCTGGAAGCACAGCACATCCACGCCCTCCTGCTGCATGTACCGGGCTATCTCCTTGCAGGAATAACCGGTAATCTCACCTCCAAAGTTGTGTATGTTGTAGGTGGCTATCTTCAGATACTTGCCTGCCGGGGTCTTGTCTTTCGGCAGGTTGAGCTGGAAGACAGACGTCAGATATCCCCAGTTGCAGAAGAATGCCACCAGCGGAATCAGTGCCCAGCGCTTACGGGCCAATGCCCAGCAGAGTGCCGTTATCAGATTGACAATCAGGAGTACGGGCACTGCCAGCCCCAGTAATGGCATGATGACGGAATCGACCGGAGCTACATTTCCTGAGAAGGCTGCCATTATGGTGATGGTGGCCAAGACGAATGTCGCTGCTATCAGACAGATGTAGAACAGACCTTTTACGGCGGACTTTCCCATGTTGTTTGCTTATTTATTCACTACGTTCACCGGCTTGCCGTCTTGGTAGGCCTTGATGTTCCCGAGCATAATCTGCATGAGGCGTTCGCGCGCGGCGGTGCTTGCCCAGGCAATGTGCGGAGTGATGTAGCAGTTGCGGGCGGAGAGCAACGGATTGTCGGCACGGGGAGGTTCTTGCGAGAGTACGTCTACGCCGGCGGCATAGATGGTACCGTTGTTAAGTGCGTCGGCAAGGTCTTGTTCGTTGATGAGCGGGCCGCGTCCGGTATTGATGAGGATGGCGGTGGGCTTCATCAGTCGGAGCCGTTCTGCATTTACCATCTCGCGGGTGGAGTCGGTGAGGGGACAGTGCAGGCTGATGATGTCACATTCGCGGAACAGCTCGTCCAGCTCCATCTTGCGGATTTCGGGAGGAAGCTGGAAGTTGGTCTTGGAGGTGTAGGCACATACCTTCATACCGAAGCCGATGGCGATGCGGGCGGTGGTGAAACCGGTGTGGCCCAGGCCTACGATTCCGAGCTTCTTTTCGCGCAGTTCGATGAGCGGCGTGTCCCAGAAACAGAAGTCCTTGCTTGCTGTCCAGCGGCCCCGGTGCACCTCTTCGGAGTGGTGTTGCACTTGCTGGGTGATGTTTAGGATGTGGGCAAAGACCATTTGGGCTACGGAGTCGGTGCTGTAGGCGGGAATATTGGTGACGATGATTCCGCGTTCTTTGGCGGCAGTGGTGTCTACGATGTTATATCCGGTGGCCAGCACACCGATATACTTCAGTTCGGGCAGTGCCGCCATGTGTTCAGCGGTGAGTACAGTTTTGTTGGTCAGCAGGATTTCTGCACCAGCAGCGCGTTCCAATACTTCCGCAGGGGCGGTGCGGTCGTAGATGGTGCACTCGCCCAAGGCTTGCAATTCGTCCCAGCAGAGGTCGCCGGGGTTGGCGGCATAGCCGTCTAATACTACTATATTCATGGAGTTATGAGTTATGAGTTATTTGTTGTGGGGATTTTCTGTATCCGACTTTTAATCTCTAATTTTCAATTTTTAATTTGAATTGATAGTTTACCATTTCTTTTCCTCTCCCCAGAGTTGCTGCATCCGTTCCTTATGCTTTTGCTCGGCAGGGTTGAGTTGTGGTTCCCAGATGCGGCGGTCTTTCAGTTCGTCGGGCAGGAATTGCTGCTTGACGAAGTTGCCGGGGTAGTCGTGGGCGTACTTATACTTCTCGCCGTAGCCCAACTGCTTCATCAGCTTGGTGGGCGCATTGCGTAGGTGCAGGGGGACGGGGAGGTTGCCTGTTTCGCGTACCAGTTCCAGGGCATTGTTGATGGCCATATGGGCTGAATTGCTCTTAGGACTGGTGGCGAGGTATATGGTGGCTTCTGCCAGGGGGATACGTCCTTCGGGCCATCCCACTTTCATCAGCGTGTCGAAGCAGGCGTTGGCAAGCAGCAGCGCGTTGGGGTTGGCCAGTCCGATGTCTTCGGAGGCAGAGATGACGAGGCGGCGGGCTATGAAGGCAGGGTCTTCACCGCCTTCTACCATGCGTGCCAGCCAGTAGATGGCGCCATCCGGGTCGCTGCCGCGAATGGATTTGATGAAAGCGGAGATGATGTCGTAGTGCATCTCGCCGTCCTTGTCGTAAGCAAGAGGGTTCTGTTGAAGGCGTTCGGTCACCATGTCATCCGTGATGAGGACAGGGTCGGTGGCTTCGGAATCTATCACCAGTTCGAGGATGTTGAGCAGCTTGCGGGCGTCTCCTCCGCTGAAGCGGAGCATGGCAGTGGTTTCTTTCAGTTCTATTTTCCGTTCCTTCAGCACGGTGTCCGTGGTGATGGCGCGTTGCAGCAGTTCCAGCAGGTCGTCCTTCTCCAGTGACTTCAGGGTATAGAGCTGGCAGCGGGATAGTAGCGGGCGGATGACCTCGAACGAAGGGTTCTCCGTGGTGGCGCCTATCAGCGTCACGGTGCCTTGCTCCACGGCTCCCAACAGCGAGTCTTGCTGCGACTTGCTGAAACGGTGTATCTCGTCGATGAAGAGGATGGGACTGGCTTGCGAGAAGAAGCGGTTGCTCTTGGCACGCTCTATCACGTCGCGTACATCCTTCACACCGCTGGTCACGGCACTAAGTGTATAGAAAGGGGTTTCCAGCTTGTTGGCGATAATCTGTGCCAGGGTTGTCTTTCCCACTCCCGGAGGGCCCCATAAGATAAACGAAGAGATACGTCCTGCATCAATCATCTTACGCAGCACTGCACCCGGTCCCACTAAATGTTTCTGACCGATATATTCATCTAATGTTCTTGGTCTAAGCCGTTCTGCTAATGGTTGCATAGTATGTAACTCTTAAAATATCATTAATATCATGAAGCGTATACCGCCCTTCTTCACTCCCGGTATGTCCGTATAGGTCAGCCTACGTACATATTCTATGTGGAGCAGCTTGAAGATATTGTAGATACCTACACTGGCTTCCACATAGGGAGTCTTGCCCATGACGTGGCTGGTGGGTACACCGTCGCGCATGGGGAAGAGGAACAAGTCGGGATTGTTGCTCTTGTATGGGTTGTTCTTGTCCGTCAGCGTGCCCCACAGACCACGGATGCGGAACATCTCACGCCACTTCAGCTTCTTGATGAGCGGGATGCGGTTGAAGAGTTTTCCGTTCATGTCGTAGCTTAGGTTGAGGGAGGCGTAACGGTCGTTCAGGAACTCCATGTTGTTGATGAGGTTGAAGGACTCGTTGTTCTGCGTGATGTACGAGAGGTTTGCCATCGGTAGGTTCAGCAGGGGGAAGGGAACGGTGTTCCATTGCGCACCGGCACGTGCCGTTACGTCCAGCTTGCCCCATGAGCCGAGCCAGAAGCGCTTCCGGATGCTGGCTTCCGTCAGGTTGAAGTTGTACTCTCCACCCAGCACACCCTTGAATCCGGCGGTGTGGGAGAGGGTGAAGGTGGGCGCATCCAACGATACGGGCACGCGGCGCTGCTTGGTGTTGACGAAGGTTTCGCCGGGAGCGTAACGCAGGGTCACACCCAGCTCGGTAGTGGTGATGTCGTGCACCAGCGTATTCTTTTCATCCCACTGTCCGGGTGTTTCTCCGTTGTTCTTCCAGTATTGCAGTTGCCCCGCAGGCTGGTCGTTGCGGTGGCGTGCCATGGCCTGGATGGAGAAGCCGGTATTGGTCTCCAGCTCGTAGGTCAGCGTGGCGTCGCGCATGTAGGACATCTGGTCTACCGTGGTCCATTTCCAGCCGACAAACAAGTTGTCCTTGTCCGTGGCGAGGTACTTGTCCATGGGAGACATCACGTCGTAGGTGTACTTGAAGGCGATGTAGTGCTTCGGGAACTCCCACAATACGTATTCGCGTTTGTTGAAGGAGTAGGCCACCTGCCCGGAGTAGAACCATTTCTTGTCCTTGGTTCCGTAGGCGCCGTAACCGCTCAGGCTCCAATGCGGGTCGAGGTTACCGGTTGTCATACCGCTCAGACGGAAACGGGTGCCGTTGACGTAGTTGCTGGTTATCATTGTATTGATAGGACCGAAGTCGAACTTACTGGGATGCTTCTTGCTGCCCGTTTCCACGAAGTTCTCAATCAAGGCTTTCGCTCCGAAGATGACGTACTTGAAGCCGGGAATCTGTTCGATACGGTTCATGAATACGTCCATCGTGCTCTCCTTCTTGGTGAGAGGCACTTGGCGCACTTTCGCCCAATATTCGTCGCTCTTGGCAAGCATGTTCGCCTCCTTGATGACATTTCCTTTCAGGCGGAAGAGGCGGGGTTCTATCTCTGTGAACTGATAGTCGCTGTACTTGGTGGTCCGCTGTACTTCCAGGCCTTGGATACCTTTCACGAAGTGCAGTTCCACGGTCATGTCGTCGTCGGTCAACACCCAGTTGCTGTCGGGCAGTTGTTCGAACTGCTGCACGATGTCGAGGTTTTCCACGAAGTTGACACCCGTCTTCTTGGGTAGGTTCATGGTACATTTCTTCACGGCATAGGTGGAGTCCTTCACCACGTAGAGGTGCCCCGTGAAACCGAAGTCCTGCGGGTTCTGCGGAACGAAAGTCAGATGCACGCACTCCTGCTTGTCCACCATGAGTGTGTCCATCAGATAGTACTTGTAGAAGCTGATGGCTCCGCGACCGATGGGGCTGACGAAGCGGCGTTGCAGCAGCCGGATGTCGTCGTCGTAGATGTTGATGTCGGAGAATACGTCCGTAAGGATGGTCCCCAGCATGTCTCCGGTGTTGAAGAACTCTTCGATACCAGTGGAGTTCATGCCTTCGATGATGGTCTTTTCGCTCTTGGGGCTTTTACGGAAAATGGTCTTGCTCGCCGTCTCCTTGATGGAGATGGGTAGAATCATCTTGTTGGTCTTGGGCGATACCTCCACCTGGTCTTTGAAGAAGGAGAATTTCTTGTAAATACCTTTCTCCATTTTGTCGGGGGTGACATCGTTGAGCGACATCTTCATCTTTTCATATTTCTGATACTGATAGTAGTCGTTCTCTTCCAGTTTCAGGGCCTTCTTGTTCTCGATGACCTTCTTCATAAACTCCACGGCGGGGTTGTTCTTGCGGGAATATTTCTCCTTCTTGGGCTTCACGACGACCTCGGAGAGCATGATGTCGTCCGGTTGCAACTTGACGTTCAGCACCCGGGTACCGGGATTCAGTTTCACTTTCTTGGTGATATAACCTACAGCGGAGAATGTCAGCTCATCCCAGCCTTTGTGGGTTTCAACCTGGTATTCACCGTTTGCGTTGGAGATGCCGCCTACACCTTTCCCTTCATACTGTACGGTGATATACATCAGCGGTTCGTTCGTGAGGGAGTCTGTGATGACACCCTTTATCTGGGCGGATGCGCTGATGGAGACGAACAGTGACAGCAGGAAAAGGGCGTAAATTGTATATCTTTGCTTCATAAGTTACAGATAATTCGGGCGCAAAGTTAACAAATTAAGGTTAATCAAGAAGCAAATATAGACTAAAGAAACGGGAGATATGGTTAAATGAACGTGAAAGTCGTATGTCTTGTTTGCCGGATACAGATAAAAAACGTACAGAATCCTTATAGAAAAGTTGCCGGATATAAAGGATAAAGTTGCACAACGTATGGAGAAAGTTCTATCCCAAGCCTTGGGATAGAAAGACCCAAGCTTGGGATAAGCGTCCGTAGGTTTGGGATAGACGTTTGCAAGCTTGGGATAGAATTTATGGAGGATTATGAATTGTTGCCGTTCAGTAGTGTCTGTACGATGCGTTCCGCCGTTCGTCCGTCCCAGCGGTCGGGCAGGGTGGTGTGCTTCCATTCTCCGTGCAGCAGCTTGTCGAGCGAGGCGGAGAGAGCGAAGGAATTTTCGCCTACCAGCTCGTTGGTACCGATGCGCCAGGTTTCGGGATGCTCGGCATAGGTATTGAGGGTGATGCAGGGGACGTCGAGGAAGGTAGCTTCTTCGGCGATGTTTCCCGAGTCGGTGACGATGCCCCGTGCCTGGTTGATGAGGAATCCGAAGTGCAGGTAACTCTGCGGAGGCAGGATGTGCAGGTTGGTAGCATTCACTTCCAGCGACTTCACCGCCTTTTGCACGTAGGGGTGTAGCGGGGCGACGATAGGCATGCCGCCGGCCTTTTCGATAACGGTCTGGAGCAGGGAGTGCAGTACGGCCTTCTTCTCCAGCAGGTCACGGCGGTTGAGGGTGAGCAGCAGGTAGTTCCCTTTCCGCAGGCCGAGGCTGGAGAACCACATGGGCTGCACCAGGCGGTGGCGGTTGAAACGGATGGTGTCAATCAGTATGTTGCCCACGTAGTGGATATATTCGGGTATCATGCCCTCCTGGTTGAGGTTGCGGTTGGCCACCATGCTGGCGGTGAAGAGATAGTCGGAAATGGCGTCCACGATGGTGCGGTTCACCTCGCGGGGCATGTTCATGTCGAAAGAGCGTGTGCCGGCTATGACGTGCGCCACCTTCAGTCCGCGCTTCTTGGCGACGATGGAGCAGCTCATAGTGGCGGTCATGTCATCTACCACCAGTACGACTTGTGCCGGATGCCCGTCCAACTCCCGCTCGAAGGCGAGCATGATGGAGGCTGCCACCTGCGAGTGGTTGTGTCCGGTGACACCGAGGTAGGCATCCGGTTTCCTCATGGAAAGGTCGGAGAAGAGCGAGGCATCCAGGCTGGTGTCATCCTGCGGACCGGTGTAGACGATGCGGTAGGAGATGTTCTTTCCTGCCTCTCTGGCGGCGTCGATGGCGCGGCAGATGGGGGCTATTTTCATGAAGTTGGGGCGTGCGCCCGATACGATTGTTATTCTCATTGTCGTAGTTGGTGAAAAATGATACGACAAAAATACGTTTTCTTAGGGAAATTATTTGTTACTTTGCCTATTATTTTCAGAGTGTCTGTTGAAAATACACACTTATTCAATGTTTAATTTATAATTTTTAATTCTCAAAGTGATAATGCCAACATTTGTTCAGATACTCGATTTCATTGGCACATTTGCCTTTGCCATCAGTGGCATACGCCTGGCCTCGGCCAAGCGGTTCGACTGGTTTGGAGCGTATGTGGTGGGTTTTGTGACGGCCATTGGCGGCGGTACGATACGCGACCTGTTGCTGGACGTCACCCCGGGCTGGATGACGGATCCCATTTACTTGATTTGTACCGGACTGGCCTTGTTGTGGGTCATCCTCTTCGGTAAACATCTCATCCATCTGCACAATACGTTCTTCATATTCGACAGTATTGGCCTGGCACTGTTCACGGTGGTCGGCGTGGGCAAGAGCATCGCGCTGGGCTATCCCTTTTGGGTGGCCATCATTATGGGCAGCATCACCGGGGCTGCGGGAGGTGTGATACGTGACGTATTCATCAACGAAATTCCGCTGATATTCCGGAAGGAGATTTATGCGATGGCTTGTGTGGTAGGAGGGACCTTCTACTGGATGTGCCATCTTCTGGGGATGGAGTCTTTCGTGTGTCAGATTGTGGGCGGTGTGACGGTGTTCGTTACTCGCATACTGGCGGTGAAGTATAGGATTTGCCTGCCTATCCTTTCGGGCAATGAGGAGGAGCGGGAAATGTAGTCCATTGTCTGCTGTCTGAGAATCTCAGGGATTTTCCGGTGAAATTCCGGGCAATGTGCAAAAGAACTCCAGGTGTTAAAAATAAGATTCCCCGGCATTTGCAACCGAAATGTCGGGGAATCTTTCATATTCCTCGTTCCCCTGATAAGGGGGAAGGAGGATGGGATTGCTAAAGGGATAAAACAAGGTTAGAACAATGCATCCTTCGTGTTGAAAAGTTTGCGTTCGTTCAGTTTCACTACCTTGCCGAATTTTTCCAGTCGCTTCAGGTCAATGTTCTTTGGGTTGCCCATGATGGAAATGCAGTAAGGTTTGTCTTTGATGTTCTCTTCGTAGAATTTCACGATGTCGTCAAAGGTCAGTGCATCTACTTTCGGCAGGTTTTCCTTTGCTGGGTCGTCTGTGTAGCCTCTGTAGCCCAAGTCTACCAGTTCCATGGCTTTGTTGCGGAAGCTGGGGTGACTGGTCAGCATGGCTTGGCGGAGGTAGCTCTTGATGTTGTCGATACGTTCCGGATTTTTCGGCATGTCGTTGACGAGACCCATCAGTACGTCCAATGCATCGTTTGCCTTGTCGTTCTGGGTACCGATGTAGCCGCGCAGATAGCTTGCTTTTCCGGCTATGCCTTGCGTGCCGACGAATGCATAGGCTGTATAGGCCATGGAGCGTTTTTCGCGGATTTCGTTCAGAACGATGCCGGTGAAGTCAAGACCGAAGTATTGGTTGAATGCGCTACGCAGCACGTCGTCCTTTTTGTCAGCCTTCTGCATCGGGATGTAGAGGTGGATTTGGGCTTGTTCTGCATCGTTGTTAGGCAGGAAGTAGACGGTGTTTTCGGTCACCGGCATCATGTCCTTTGCCTGTGGGGAGTTGGACGGGCGTTCGTTGGCCACCAATGGGAGGTTCTTGCTCAGGATATCGTATACTTGGTCGAAGGGGAGTGTTCCGGTGAAGAACACCTTTGCCTCGTAGTTGGAGGCGCGGTTGATGTCGCCCGTCAGTTCTGAAATCTGTAATTCGTAAATCTCCTTGTCGGTCAGTTCCTTGATGTAGTCTGATTTCTCTCCGTAGAGCATGTACTGCCGCAGTGCTTCGTTCAGGATGCTGACGTTGTCTTTGCGCTGCTGGCGCATACCCATTGCCGAACCTTTCAGACGTGCCAGTTGCTTTTCGTCCAGTTTTGGCATCAAAATCTGGCGTGAAAGTAGCTGGCAGGCTTGCGGCAGGGTGGCTTCGTAGCCCTCCATGATGATGTAGAGGTTGTCATCATCGGCTGTCACGTGGCAGGTTGCGTTCAGCTTGCTGAGTTCTTCTTTCAACTCTTGCGGTTCGTAGGCCCCCATGATGCCTGCGTTGTTCATCAACTGGGCGGCATAGCCAAGTTTTGGGAATTCGCGTTCACCGGCTCCGTATTGTACAACCAACTGGAATACGTTATTCTCCTTGTTGGGTGTGTAGTACATCTTTGAACGGTCGTTCAGTTGCTTGATTTGCACTTCGCCGTAGTCTGCGAATTTCTCCTCCATCTGTCCGATGGGCAGGTTTTTGAATTGTGTTGCATAGAGCGATTCTTTTCCTATCGGAGGTTCTACGGGTTTGTAACCCGGCTTCTCAATCTTGGCGTTCTTGTCAGGCTTTCCTTTTTCGATATATAGGGCCAGGTAATTGTCTGACAGATATTTCTTGGCTACTCGCTTGATGTCGTCAGTGGTGATGGCCATAATCTTGTCCTTGTAATTGAGTATGTCGCCCAAGTCCTGCTCGTTGTAGAAGGCGTTCATCAGTATCATGGCCTTGTCCTCGTTCGACTCCATTTCCAGGTCGAACTGGCGGCATTTCTCGGCTTTGATGGCATCAATTTTCCAGTCCTCGAATTCTCCGTTGGCGATTTGCTGGATGGCTTTCAAGGCTTTCTTTTCGGCGCTCTTGGTCGACTCGAAACGGCGCTGGTTTTCGTCGTAGAGGGGAATGGCCGCTACGATGGCGCGTCCTTGTTCGCGGAAAGTACGGGTGTAGGCTCCGGCGCTGGTCAGTTCACCGTCCAGTACCAGCTTGTCCATAGTTCCGGTCTGACTGTTGTTGTTCAGCAGTGCCAGGGCGATGTCCAGAGCGTCTTCGTCGGGATGTCCGGCAGGTACTCCATTGAATACCATTGCCACTTGCGGGTAGAATCCTACTTTAGCCGAATACTGTTTGCGGCCCTTTATTTCGAGGTTCTGGTAGACCTTGCGCTCGGGTGAGGGTTTAGCAGCCAGACGTCCGAAGGCGGCATTGATGCGTCCGCTGATTTGTTGGGCTTTGATGTTTCCTACGAGTACCAGTACCATGTTTTCGGGGACATACCATTGTTCGTAAAATTCAATCAGCTTGCTCAGGCGGGGATTCTTCAAATGTTCGGGCAGGCCGATGATGGAACGGGAGTAAGGATGTCCCTCAAAAGCTTTCTCCATCACGAACTGGTTCTGTGCACGTCCCTGGTCATCTTGTGAACGGTTATATTCTTCGTACACGTTTTCCAGCTCCGACTGGAAGGAACGGAATACGGGATGCAGGAAACGTTGTGAGGAGATTTCCAGCCATTTGTTTATCTGATAGGCAGGGAAGGAGCTGTGATAGAAGGTCCAGTCATAGTAGGTGCCTGCATTCACCCCTTTGGCACCCATGCTTTCCATCAGGTTGGAGTATTCGTTGGGAAGTCCCAATTTTCCAGCTTTGACGGTCAGCTCATTGATTTCCTTGCTGATGGCTTCTTTTTTTGCCGGGTCGGCTTCTTCGGCCATCTGGTCGTACTTGGCGATGATTTCCTTGTAGATCGGTTCTTCTTCCGTCCAGTTCAGCGCGCCTATCTTGTCTGTTCCTTTAAACATGACGTGCTCCAGGTAGTGTGCAAGTCCCGTGTACTCTTCGGGGTCGTTGATGGAACCGGCACGTACGCCTACCAGTCCGAACACGTCCGATTTGGATTCATCTTCCCATATATATACGGAAAGACCGTTCTTCAGCTTGAACGCCTTCAGTCCTTGTCCGAAGGAGGGCAGGGAAATGATAAGGGTAGTCAGCAGAAGAAGTGACTTAAATTGAAATGATTTCATAAAATAAAGTGTTTTTATGTAATAAAAGTGTTTTCCTATATGTAGGCAAAGCTATAAAAAAATCACGTAACATTTACGAAATCTTCGGAAAAATGATAGTTTTCAGTATATAATATCACCCGTAAACTATCAGAGAGGGGGGTGTAAACTGTCAAATGATAGTTTTCACCCCTAATAAAAACCGTATTCCGTCCCCCGGGGCTTCAAATCTTCCTTATACTTGCAATCATAAAACCTAAACCATTATTAACTATTTAAAAATTGAGCAAAGTATGAATACTTACAGTTTTAGAAAAGATTTGCTTGCAGTGCAAGAAGAACTGCTTCGCTTTGCATACAAGTTGACAGCCGACCGGGAAGAAGCGAATGATTTGTTGCAAGAGACATCTCTCAAGGCTTTGGATAACGAAGACAAATTTGAACCCGACACCAATTTCAGAGGTTGGATGTATACCATTATGCGCAACATCTTTATCAATAATTACCGGAAAATAGTTCGCGAACAGACTTTTGTGGACCAGACGGACAATCAGTATCACCTCAGTATGCCCCAGGATTCCGGTTTTGCCAGTACCGAAGGTGCCTACGACCTGAAAGAAATGCACCGCATCGTCAATGCCCTTCCACGCGACTATAAAGTCCCTTTCTCCATGCACGTGTCCGGTTTCAAGTACCGTGAGATTGCCGAACGCCTCGGCCTTCCGCTCGGAACGGTGAAAAGCCGCATCTTCTTTACACGCCAGAAGTTGCAGGATGAACTGAGAATTTGTTTTGAAATGCTTAGAAAAATCTCTTAAGGAGTATTTGTATAAATGCCACCGTTACCATTGCTTCTGCCGTTTCCGTCAGGAATTCGTAATCAATAGTGAGCCTTCTATAGTTTTCCAACCATGAGAAAGTCCTTTCAACAATCCATCGTTTAGGTACTACATTGAATTTTCTGGGGTTTTCTTTGGGTCTGAGTACAACCTCCAAGTCCCATCCGAACTTTTGTTTTGTCCACATAGCCAAATCCCCTTGATAACCTCCGTCAGCAAGTATCTTGCAGAGTCTTGGGAATTTGAAGGCAAGCTTTTCCATTGTGGGCACAGCCCCTTTACTATCATGAATGTTTGCTTCATG
>NZ_OBMS01000054.1:0-2965 GCF_900217715.1 Bacteroides sp. AR29 | reverse complement strand
AATGTAGAATCATGCTTTGATGCAGTGGTTACGGTATAGAAGGCAGGAACTTGTGCTTCAATGTCATATAAGACATGAGCCTTAACTCCTCCTTTTGTTAACACTCAATTTAGAGCATATCCTTTTTATAAGGCACCAGAATGGATGCCTCACAAAAAATTGCTATTAAATTCGATTGATTTTTAACTATTGGCATACAGCCAAGTCTATATTTTGCGGTGCAAGACTCAAAAAATCTCTGCAACCGTTAAAAATTCCGGTAAAAAATTTGCCAAGATAATCCCACGTGGACCTGCCTTGCAGCTTCACCGTGCTGATTATGCTATGGTATACGGCGGCAATCTCAGCCCCCTCGTCGCTGCCGAAGTGCAGCGAGTTCTTCCGTTTGGTCGTAAAGGGACGGACAGCACGTTCTGCAAGATTGTTAGAGATCGGATAACGCCCGTCCTTGATATAAGTGAAAGCCTCCTTCCAAAACTTATGGAGATAATTAAGGGCCTCACGCATATAACAACTTTTCTGCTCCTCCTCACTTTTCAACTCCTGCAAAAGGTTCGCCCGCAGATTTATCATCACCTCCATGGTCGGCAACCCCTGCCGTCGCCGGGTACGTTCCCCGTCGGTGATCATCTCCCTGTCGTACTCCCTTTCAAAACGGAAGAGACGGTTGATATTGTCAAGGAACACATCAGCCCCCTTGTCGCCACCTTCCATCCGGGCCTTCACGAACTTCGCCCGCACGTGCGCCAGACAGACCTGATGGTCCGTATCCTTATACCTGTGGGTTTTCAGCTCGTCACCGATAAAGACATAAGCGTTATAGCCGTCCGACATGAGAGCCTTCAACTCGGCGTCACCTAAAAAGTTCGTCAGCACGTCACGGCCACGCGAACCGTCCTCGTAGAAGAAGATCACCACACGTTCAGCCTTGTTCACCAGGACCCACATGTAACATTTCTTGTAACGGTCATATTTACGGACCTTGCACCACGTCTCGTCACAATTGACAACGGCATCCTTCTCCAGCGCGATACGCTTAAGTTCCAACACCATACGGTCGAGGTATTTCCTGCCTTTCTTCAGCCAGTTGCGCAAGGTGTTCTCCGATACGGTCATTCCCATATCCCCAAGCCATTGGTGCAGCAGGCCGAAGGTCACGTTCTTCACGTATACCTCATAGGCGATGGCCTGCAGGAACCCAGGAGTTATCTTGGTACCGTCAAACCGAGTTACCACCTGCGGGTGTCCTTCCTTGGGGAAATACCCCCAGCGCGGCTTGCGGCCCTTCTCCACGTACTGTACCATCTCGAACTGTTCTTCCACAAGGCGGATGTCCAGACGGAAGGTCCTCACAAGCTTGCGGTCAAGGATACGCCCGGGAACCTTGGAGAGATCCGACAAGTGCCTGACAGGAGTTCCGTTCACGCCCATGGTACGATAGGTTTCCGGACGGTTGCAGAGATCCCTCGGATTCGGAGAGGAGGGGTGGGATTCCTGTGTTTCCGACTCCGGTATGGAACGGGTATCCAACGATTCGTCCGTACCGTCAAAGCCATCTTTCTCATTCTCACGGTCAACCGGATCATCATCACTACCGGAATCATCCTTCTTTACGGACTGTTTCTTCGATCCGAAACGCTGCTTGCGGGCGGATTTGAGTTGCTCCTTCAGTTTTGTAATCTCCTGTTCCAGGGATTTACGCGATTTGCGTTCTTCCTCAAGAAGGGATTGCGACTCATTTAATTTTTCCAGCATCCGGTTGGAGCGGGATAACTCTTTTGTCAGATCCTCCAAAACCAGTTTCATCGCCCGGTTATCCAACTCAGCGTTCTCCAGACGCTCGATAAGGTATTCCACATAGCGGTTTTTCATTTCATCGGACATATTCTCACAGCGGTTAAAAGCACGACGCGAGAAGGTCTCCCGAGACAGAAGCTCGCGTTTCTGAACTATAAACTGGCGTAATTCGTCCGTATCCATATCCTGCTTTTTGTGATATAAAGATACAAAAAAAACTTGATATAACCATATAAATACGGAACATAATCATCTTATCTTTAACGATTTAATTACGGGATTCTCCAACAGGAGGACCACGTCCTTCCAGTCTATCCGGTAGGCGACCTCGTTACCTTCGTCATCCTTGATTATACGCATAAACTGATAGCCCGAAACAAACTTCTTCTCGAAAAGACTATACGAACGGTTATCATAGGCGAACAGCCGAACGATACGCCGGTCTTTAGACATCACGATATAAATGTCACCGTCTGAAGGCTCACGGTGCAACTGTTCACGGATGACGGACAGAACACGGGAATGCTTACAACGCATGTCAGTAAAGCCACGCAGGTAATAGAAGCGGTTCATGCCGGTCACACTCAACATAGCACCTCCAGCTTTTGGATCAGACGGTACAGACCAGGATAATCCAGATCTTTTTGGAGGATATGCAGACCATTGCTCAAGGTCAGCTCCACGGATATACGTACGGGAAGCACACGCGCCCCTTGGCACGGATTCCGGTGATTGTTCCCTGCGTGCGGGGAAGGAATGTCCTTCTTGACCGGGTTTTCCACTGAAGGAGAAGACGGAACGGAATCCGAGGGCGGAACCGGGGGAACACCATCCACCTGAACTTCTACTATTTTTCTGCGGGTATCCTTGTACCATTTATGAAAAAGGTTGTAAGGAACGTTATGCGTTGAACAGAATGACTGAAGAGACACACCATGAGGGACGGCCTCCGTTTGGTACTGAAAATAAAATCTTTCAAGATCTTCGCTACTATACATAATTGTTGGATTGAATTGCCAACAAAGATAGAGATAGCATTTTAGAGCCCTAATTTGAGCGCTTACACTCCTTTTTTGTTTCGGAACTTTGCCCATGGGAATGTTGCAAGACATAACGGAATCGTTGTTGAATCAAACGCATATTTCTTTCCGGAAATGTCAAGGATGTT